>JALNZH010000058.1 GCA_023229405.1 Bacteroidota bacterium | reverse complement strand
CAACACACCACGCAGTCGTACTAATTTGATCGCATCGGTAAACGAAATTGCCTCAGCCGCAACCAGAGCGGAATATTCACCAAGCGAATGGCCTGCAACCATTGCAGCATCCGCAGGTTTCAGCAAATTCCACAATGCTATGCTGTGCAGAAAAATTGCCGGCTGTGTGTTCTTCGTTTGCTTCAATTCCTCATCAGGACCTTCAAAGCAGGTCTTCGAGAGAGAAAATCCCAGCACAGCATCCGCTTCGTAAAAATATTCCTTTACGACCGGGTATTGTTCGCACAGGTCTTTACCCATACCAACATATTGCGAACCCTGTCCCGGAAAAATATATGCTACGCTCATAATCAATTCATCTTGCTGTTTCTCTTAACACAGTTTACATTGCGTTTAATATGCCCACTTCACATACACTGCTCCCCAGGTGTAGCCTGCACCGAAACTTGCAAGAATGAGATTCTGACCTTTTTTCACTTTCCCTGCATGCCACCACTCCGACAGACAGAGAGGAATAGTTGCGGCGGTTGTGTTCCCGTATTTGCTGATGTTGATCATCACTTTCGATTTATCAAGTCCCATGCGGTTTGCGGTTGCATCGATGATGCGCAGGTTCGCCTGATGTGGAACGAGCCAATCAACATCCGCGCCGGTCAAATTATTTCGTTTTAGAATTTCCTCTGAAACATCTGCCATGCCAACTACGGCCACTTTAAAAACCGACTTTCCATCCTGATAAATGTAATGCAGTTTGTCTTCCACCGTTTGGTGTGAAGGAGGATTTAAACTTCCTCCCCCTTTCATATAGAGGAAATCGCCGCCAGTGCCGTCTGAATATAATTTATGATCAATCACGCCGAGCGATTCGTCCGAACTCGGTTCAAGCAACACTGCACCGGCTCCGTCACCAAACAAAATACAGGTGTTGCGGTCGGTGTAATCCAGTATCGCACTCATTTTATCTGCGCCGACAACAATAACTTTTTTATACGCACCAGTTTCCACTAACTGAGAGCCGACCGACAACGCATAGACAAATCCCGAACAGGCGGCGGAAATATCGAATCCCCACGCTTTATTTGCACCGATCTTTTCCTGCAGTACGCAGGCTGTGGCCGGAAAAAACATATCCGGCGTGACGGTAGCGAAAATAATCACATCAATTTCATCCGCTGTAATTCCACGGTTCTTCAAAACCATCTGCACTGCGGGTACAGCCATGTCCGAGGTAGCACCGTTTTCCATAATGCGGCGTTCGCTTATGCCGGTTCGCGTACGGATCCATTCGTCATTGGTTTCTACTAATTTTTCTAGGTCATGGTTGGTCAGAACCTTTTCGGGAACATAGTGACCGACCGCGGTAATTGCTGCTCGTATGTTGTTCATTGTCCTTGTAATTTCTCTTGTATGTGTTGGTTGATCTTGTAATTCACCACCTCTTCCGCACGGAAGAGCATGTTTTTGATCGCCTTCGGGGGTGAACCACCGTGACCGATAATTGTAACGCCGTTTACCCCCAGCAGAGGAATTCCGCCGTGCTCTGTATAATCCATATCCTTGAAGATCTCTTTCAAGGAACCCCGCAGAACGCCGATCATCAGTTTATTCATGATGCTTTTATCCGCAAATTTTTTGAACTGGTATTTCAAATACCCAGGGATACTTTCCGCAAATTTCAACAGTATGTTGCCAACAAATCCGTCGCACACAACCACATCCGCATGTCCTTTCAGCACATCACGTCCTTCAATATTACCGATGAAGTTGAACTTCGCTTTCCGTTCGGAAATGTATTTGAACGTCTCCTTCGCCAGTTCGTTTCCTTTTGTCTCTTCTTCGCCGATGTTCAACAGTCCTACACGCGGATTTTTTTTCTTGAACATGTACTCGGAGTAGATACTTCCCATCACGCCGAACTCGAACAGAAACTGCGGGCGGCAATCAGATACAGCGCCGGCATCAACTATCAGCGTCGGTCCTTGTTCGCTCGGGAAAATCGCCGCAACCGTCGGGCGGCTGACGCCGGGAATTCTGCCGAGGATCAATGTGGATGCAGCAGTCACCGCACCGGTGTTTCCCGGAGAGACAAATCCGTCAACCAGTCCCTGCTTATGCATCGTTACCCCTTTGACGAGCGAAGAGTTAGGCTTTGTCTTAATAGCCACAACCGGTGAATCGTGCATGTCGATCACATCGGGAGCATGGACAATGGAAAAGCCCAAACCGGTGACATCGAGTTTTTGCAGTTCCGCTTTGATACGCGGTTCATCGCCGACGAGTACGACATGAAATCGGCTGCCGCTTTCGCGCAGGCATTCAACAGCGCCGTGGACTTCATTCACGGGAGCAAAATCGCCTCCCATAGCGTCCAGCGCAATACGGATTTTCTTCGCAAGTTGAGTCAACGTAATCGAATGGTTTGTGAATGGTTATGTACAAAAAAGCCACTGCGGAATACACCGGCAGTGGCTATGAATGTTCCCAACATTCTTACGCTTGTTTCTTTTCTTTAATCACGCGTCCGTTGTACATCAGTTTTCCTTCCGATGTCCAGACAGCGCGGTGACTTAAATGCGCTTCGCCCGACACTTTATCGATGGCAACAGTCGGATTTTCCGCTTTATAATGTGTGCGACGTTTGCGTCCGCGTGTTTTGGAATGTCGTCGTTTTGGATTTGGCATTGCTACGTTCCCTTCAGAATAATGTGTTAGTTTTTTTCAGTCTTTCCTAAATTTTTCAGTTTTTCCCACCGTGCATCAACAAGCGGTTCTGCCGTTAGTATTTGCGCGGGTATTTCACAATTGTTTCCGCAAAGCAATTTCACCGGCACCGACAGAAGGATATACTCTTTAATGGAAGAAGAAAAATCGATCATATTCTCATCATTCCGGAGAAGATGATAATCGTCATCCTCTTCGGTTTCTTCCGTATGGTCACAGGAATAGACCGCAGTATATGTTGTTGTTATAATATCAATAAATTCGTCTGCACAGCGGTCACAGATAAAAACGCCCTTGACAGAAGCATTCACTATTGCCAGAAACTGATGAATACTTTTCTCAAGGGTGATGTTCGCTGTAATGTCACCGGTGAAGTTTGAATCCAACCCCAATTCACCGGCAGATTTCGCCAGAACATACCGATGAACACCCTCTGACAGCCCTGAAATGTTGATTTTCATTGTTGTACTCCGGCCGTTTTTCAGAGAGAATTGCCGTTTTTCTTCAAAATTTCAAAGAATTTGTAAAAAAGGTAGCACAAATATAGAAAGAATGAGGGAGAGAGTCAAGAAATTGGTACAAATGGCAAAACACTTTAAGCATTCGAGTGTAGTCGATAGATTTTCGAATTCTCTACTGTCCGGCAAAGCAATGTTGTTTAATCGTTATACTTTTTGAATATTTCTTTCAAAAATTCGAATACTGTGACACATTCAAAATATTCTCTTATTGTCCTCCTGATGCTTGCGCTATCCGTGCGGATAGCCCTCATCACTTCATCAAACCATTCTTTGCGTTCCGATGAGATCGATTACCAACAGCTGGCCGAGAGCATTCGGGAAGATCACTCATATTCCACGCATTCAGGTGCGACAGCATATAGATCTCCGGGATATCCGGCATTTATTTCCGTACTGATGTCGGCTGTTCCGGCAATATCGTTTGTGCTGCTTATTCAGGCACTGCTGGAAACTGTTACGTGTCTGTTATTATACCGCATTGGATCAATCGTAGCAAATTCGGCGACAGGATTTATTGCCGCAGGTATATGGGCATTTTTTCCCAGTTCTCTGCTTATGCCGGGACTGCTGCTAAGCGAAACTCTCTTTACAACGATTCTCATAGGTGCTCTCTATACTATCGTCACAACTCCAAATCGAACCGTTATTCTCGGCATACTGTTCGGCCTTACTATCCTGATCAAACCGCAGATGGTGATCGTCACCGGTGCATATTCAGTATGGCTGCTGTGTAATAAAGAATGGAAAAAATTGTTCGTGATTGTCAGTATGATGTGTGTGCTTGTTCTGCCGTGGATTGTTCGCAATATTGTTGTGATGGGAGAACCGGTGATCTCCACCAACGGTGGAGTAAACTTCTGGATCGGAAATAATCTCGATGCCAATGGCAGTTATAAGATTCCGAAAGTCAATCCGCTGGATTCGATTGCTAAAGAAGTAAACAGAAATTCAGAAGGATACAGAGAAGGATGGAAATTTATTACCACACATCCACTGCACAGCGCTGTTCTTGCGGGAAAAAAGATTGCCTATCTCTGGTCTTCGCAGCATTACCTGTTGATGCTGTCACGTGATGGCATCGATCCGAGTCTATCATACCGGGAACATGTGCGGACTCTTTCTTTGGGATCGATCGTATTGATGAACCTGCCATATATTCTGCTGGTAATATATGGTATAGCCGGATTCTTTTTCATATCCATGCACAATACCAACATCCGGACACTTCTGCTTGTTCTTATTTTTCTTTGGATGATTATTCACTGTCTCTACTTCGGCTCAGCACGCTTTAATTATCCTCTTCTTCCGATTCTGGCATTAACTGCATCAATCGGATACCTGCATCGGCGTGACCTGCGCCTTCTCGATAATCGACAACGAATCTTGTTCACCTTGTTGGCAGGAATATTCCTGGTGGTTTTAACGGCCGAATTGCTGATGACAACTCTGTAGAACAGTTCCGCCCTCGAATGGAGGGCGGAACGACGGTTCGAAGAATCGGGCAGAACTTACGCCTGTTCCAATGCCGGCTCACTCACCGGTGCTTCTTCTGCCGGTGTTGAGACAGCGATACCTTGTTTTCCCAGCTCATCGTGCACAAAATCAACGGCTTCTGCAAGTGCATCGGCGAATTTTTCGAAATCTTCCTTATACAGGAAGATTTTATGCTTCTTAAATTCGTCTTCCGCAATTTTTTTACTCTCCGTAATCGTAATGTAAAAGTCCTTCTCGGATTTCGTCGCCTTTACATCGAAGAAGTACGTGCGCTTACCCGCTCGTACACGTCTGCTAAATACTTCTTCTTTTTTTTCCGTCGATTGTATAGTAGAAGTTTCCAAATCTACCCCTCCTGTATTTGTTGATTGTAAAAAATTGTGCAGCGCTTCTGCACGTTGTATACATTATTCGTTCCATGCCTTACCGTCGGCGCGGCATAGTATCATTTCATTACTTCCGAATCACTGCCACCTTCGATGATGCCACCTGATCTCCTGCTTTGTTATGGGCGACGATAATATACACGCCGCTTGCAACACCTCTACCTTCGCCATCACGGCAATCCCAAAATGCTCTGCCTCCGCCCTGCGCGGGAAATTGTTTGATCATTTTCCCATTCAGCGCAAGCACCTTAACAGTGCAGTCGTCCACCAGTCCCCGGATCTCGACTGATGAGTGGTTGGCAAGATAAACCGGATTTGGTGAAAGTTCAATCGTTGAAAAAGTATTTTTTGTTGTAACCGCGGCGATTTCAAGGCTGGAAAGCCCTTTTTCCGTTCCGATATACACAATCCCCTTTTTCCAGTCGATTGCCAGTGAAAAAATGTTGTTCTCCACCAGTTTTCCCTTAGTATTTTCCACGGAATAGTGCTGCAATAATTGCGTCCCGTCCGGCGATAGAACAAATACTCCGCGGGAAGTTCCAACCCATTTGTTATTGAGTGGATCGACGGCAAGACAATTGATGAATAAATCGCGTACAGAGAAATCGTACACTTTCGAGATTCTCTGTGCGGGATTGAGCGGTTCATTAATAATTGTGATTCCTACTCCGGTTCCGAGCCAAATATCCCCCTCCCGATCCATCACAAGAGCTTGTACACGGTCATCAGTAAGACCATCACTCTTTGATAACATACCCCAATTGTTTGTCAGACCACCGATATTCCGTTTACTATTATGATAGGCAACAATCGCTGCATCCTTTCTGCTGATCAACGAATTGGTAAACCATTTTGTGTTGTTCCGGTCTATTACCATTTCATACATAAACGCATACTCCGATGGAGCAGGGAGTCCGGGAAAACTTTCCCAATTGGAATCGGGTTTCATTTTCCATAGGACTTTATTCCTGTCATTAGAAAACATTGATGTTAACCAAACGTTGCCCGAGTCATCCACTGCCGCCTTGGAAGGAACGGTATATGACGGTATTCCACTCGTCGTGGATGGGAGGCTGCCGATAATTCCCGGAAAATCATAATCAAACCGCCGAACAACGATGCCGTTCGCATTCACCAAAAGAACTCCTGTTCCCCATGTGCTGATCCATTTTGAATTATTGGGTCCGACCGCAACAGCGTAACAGTCATTCACCAGCAACAGCGGCGTATTATCCTTGTGATAATTCGTCCATCGGTTACCGTCGAAACGATAGAATCCCCATCCACCGGAGTGTCCGCCCGATGCCGACCAGAGTTCGCCGCGTTCATCCACAACCATTTTATAGAACAAATTGGAATTCGGTCCGTTTGGATAATACATTTGCCAATGTGAAGCTTCGTTCATTGATCCGATACCGGTCGAAACGAAACCGAGAAATACTTTTCGGTCGGCGGTGACGGTACCAGCGATGACGGAGCCAGGTATTCCTGCAGAAAGAACGGAAAGTCTCTTTCCAACATTAAGTGATAATAGCGAATTCCCTTCCACAAATACTAACGCCGTATCGAGTGCAGCAATAATTCGTGTGCCGTATAAAATCCCATTCGCGATACTCCAGCTGCTGCCGTCAAATTGTAACAATCCCGATCCCGTAGAAGCATACAACGTTCCCTGAAATTCAGAAAATGTATTGGCGTTCGTAACGGACACCGATGTTACCTCCCATGAAGCAGGATCTGCCAGGTTCACTGCGCCGGGAATCGACGAAATAATTCCACTGTTCGTTGCAAGGAATACTCTGTTCTGAAACACGCAGACAGCGGTGACGTTCGGTTGGGAAATATTTGATGAAAAACTAATATACGTATCCGAAAATTCGAATTTTGAGACAGAGAAGACAGCAACACCGAACGCTGTAGCGATATACAGATTATCTCCACTCTGATAAAACGCATTAATCGCACGGTTCACTTTTGTTGAAAGTGCAATATCGGTAATATATCGCCATTGATGTGTGGCGGGATTATACACATCAATATTGCCGGATTGTTGACCGGTCCAGATGCGACCGGCACCATCATGCAAAATGGCGGTGGCATCATTGGTGGAAAGCCCGTCGGAATTAACAAATTTTTGGAAGGAAGAATCGGACGGATTGTATTGAAAGATGCCACCGGCAGTTGCCGCCCAGAGCGTTTGGCCGTCCGATGTCATAGATCGGACAGACTTCATATCGGTGTAATTTTTCCAATCACCGATTCCGGCACTGCTCTTGATAGGGGAAAAACAGCAGCACACTCCTAGCACAAAAACAAACGTCCAACGACTCATCATCACATCAGTTCCAGCACGCATGCGAAAGACTCCTTTCATTCGGAATGATTATAGAGTGTATCGAAAGGTCTTTCGTCGTTTCCTTTAATTTATGAAATAGTGTGAGAAAAAAGGTTTGCCATTTCTATCGCACCGAGTGCCGTATCGTATCCTTTATTGCCGATCCGTCCGCCGGCACGTTCCAATGCCTGTTCGAATGTGTCTGTGGTTAACACTCCGAACAATACCGGAATACCGCGCTCATACGACACTTGCCCAATCCCCCGCGCACATTCCTGACAGATATAGTCAAAATGGGGAGTTTCACCACGGATCACAGCACCAAGACATAGTACAGCGTTATACTTCTTTTTTCCCGTAATAAACGATGCTACTTGCGGCAGTTCGTATGCTCCGGGACAACGGAAGACATCCACATCCGTCGCACCATTCTTAGTAAAACACTGCAATGCTCCGTCCAGCAGTTTTTGTGTGACGGATTGATTGAAGGTGCTGACAATAATTGCGAATTTTTTATTTTGTGCGCTTACGCCGCCTTCATACACATGCGGGACACTGTCGGTAGCCATGTTCTGCAGATTCAACGCCTCTATTTGTGAGATGAGTTATTGGAGAATAGCCGGTGTTTCATCATATTCACACGATCTTCTTCAATATAAAAATTTCCGAGCACTTCGTCATCATTTTTTTTGCCTCCGTGAAAATCCGATCCGCCGCTTTCCAATAGGAAATATTCGTTCACCACACCGCGGTAATATGCTGTATGGCTTGGTTGATGCGACGGATGAATCACTTCAATGCCGTCCAATCCGGATTTGATTGTATGATGCAGTAATTCTTCCGTCGTATACCGTCCAGGGTGTGCAAGAAACGAAAGACCGCCAGAAGAAGAAATTAATTTGATTGCGTCGGTAATGGTCAATTGAAATTTTTTTTCGTATGCTGGTCCGCCGTTGCCGATGAATCGTTCAAACGCTTGATGGTAAGAATCGATGTACCCTTCTTCGACCATCGCCGATGCAATGTGTGGACGACCGACCGCACCTTTGCCCGCCCGTTCCATCACCGCTTCAAACTTCAGCGGCACATTGATGCTGTTCAATTTTGCAACAATCCTTTCGGCACGTTTCACTCGCTCCATTCGGAAAAACTCCAGATATTCCAACAGCCGAGGATTTGTATAATCGACAAAATATCCCAGGATGTGAACATCTTTATCATCCACCAATGCGCTTAGTTCAACACCGGGTATCACTTCCACTCCGAATTCGTTTCCATACTCGATCGCGTCTGGAAATGAATCAACACTATCATGGTCTGTAATGCTGATGATCGAGAGTCCACGTTGCTTGCACTTTTTAATCAATTCGTACGGAGAGAATAACCCGTCCGAAAAGGTTGTGTGCATATGCATGTCTGCTTTAACCGCCATACGAACCGGGATGAACTAAGAATGGAGTGATTTGAAATTTTCGTAATCGTTGATAATAAGTTTGCTGCCCTGTAACTGAACGTATCCTTTTTTTATAAATTTGTGAATCATACGAGAGATCGTTTCACGTGATGTGCCTGCCATATTCGCTAAATCCTGCTGTAATGGTAGTTCATCGATCTCCACCTTCCCTTTGCGGAATACGCCAACGTCATCTGCCAGTTGAAGCACCACATTTGCGACACGCCCTGCTGCATCCTTTAGCGAAAGACTTTTAATTTGCGCATCCGCTTTGCGGAGTCGGCCGGTGAGTTCTCGCAATAGCCCGATTGCCACAGAAGGATAATCGGTTAACGATTTCAAGAAATCGCCGCGATGGATCATAAATAATTCGGATTTAGAAGTAGCAACAACACTGGCGGAACGGGTAGAACCATCCAGAATAGCCATTTCGCCAAAAAAATCGCTTTCGCCCAAAATAGAGAGAATTACTTCGCGGCCATCGTCGTCCATCCGAACAATCTTCACTTTGCCCGAGATAATGACAAAAAGGGCTGCACCGGTCTCTTCTTCCAAAAGAATGATGCTTCCCTTTTTATATTTCTTTCGAACACCTAGCGCAGCGATATGCTCAAGATCTTTATCGCTGAGTTCAGTAAAAATGGGAACATTACGTAGGACTTCTACTTCTTCGATCATTGGGGTCACCGTCAAAATAATAGTTTTTATGAACGCGCCTAGACTGCGTCAATATAGAGGGTGTTGTGATGAAAGTCAAGATGACCCGCAGAACTAAAAATCATCGAAAACAATAGATATTTTTATCTTCTGCAGCGACAATGAGAGAATTTTTCCAAACCAAAGGAGTTGTTTTTATGCGGCTTTCCAGATCGTGTCTCCAAATAACAGTTCCGTCTTCCGGAGAGAGAGCATACAGATGCTGATCGAGTGATGCAACGAAGATTGCTCCCGGTGTAACGATAGGAGTTGTATTAATTGCACTTTTCGATTGAAATTTCCAGCGAAGCGATCCATCCAACGATGAAAATGCGGTAACCGATCCGTCTAGGGATGGAACAAAAACCATTCCGTTACCGACCGCAGGACTAGACATGATCTTATTGCCAATCGAAATTTTCTGATGGAGTGATCCTGTCACCGCGTCAAGAATATACAAACAGGAATCGCGCGAACCGACAAAGAGCTTTCCCTCCGACGCAGTCAATCCCGCAAAAACGGCATTGCCGGTGGAAAATTTCCACCTTTCTTGCCCATGATTGATGGTATAGGCAAACACTTCGCCGGACGAATTAGCGCAAAAGACCAGATCATTCCATGCACATGGCGAAGAACGGATCGGAGATCCAGTATTGACTCTCCATTTCGTTGATCCGTACGCTGCTTCGAAACAGTGGAAGGAACCATCCAATCCCCCAACGAACAGGAGATTTTCCTTTAATACCGGAGAGGACGCAACACCGCCAGCATTTTTTGCCCAACGGATACTGCCATCGTGAGTATCGACGGAGATAAGATTCTCTTCCGTTGATTCTATTCCAAAGATCACATACCGCTGATAGACAACCGGCGACGAGGAAATAGGAGAGAAAATTTTAATATAGCGAATACGTTTTCCTGTAGTAAGATCAACGGCATGCAGTTCCCCCTGCATGGTGCCAATGATGAGCACATTACCAACAATCACCGGCGACCCATTTCCAAATCCTGCGGATGCATCATACTCCCACGCAAGCGACAGAGGAAAGGTAAACGTCGATGAATCGGTGAAATCTCTGGCGGCAGTCCGGCCGAACATCGGAATATCATACGATGTCGCTTGCAGTGTCATTTTTAACCGTAATGTAGAACTACATCCGAAGACAGATAAGAGCGCTACGCAAAGAATTCCCAACGAAACAATCTGAGAAATTATCTGCTGACCGGTGAGCAATTTGTTTACTTTTCTGCTTGTCTGATGTCGAGATAGCATTAAAAATCCCACCCAAAGAAAAACTGATAAAAAAGTCCTGTTTGAAAATCGTTAAAATCATTGATAATTCTTTTACCGACATCATACCGCAGTACCAAAAATCCGCCGATATTCCACCGCAATCCCGCTCCGATGCTCCCCAGTGTAGATCGATATTTTTTATCCCACGCCGCACCAGCATCAATAAATGTTGCCGCGCGGAATGATCCGAATCCAAAATTGGCAAAGGGGAGCTTGATGGCAAGCTGATCAATAAAGGGAAACCGAAATTCGTGACTCATGAACCACAATTTTTTTCCGCGGATGGACCAACGCTGGAATCCTCGCATATCCCAGCTTCCCCCCATAAAAAACCGGCGCGCTTCTTCCCCTTCGTTCATCATCACCGTAAATCGAGAAGCTAACGACGTACGTTCGCCTGTTCTGTTATACATGCGATAATCGGCGATGGCAGTATAATATCCGACATTGCCGTACTGCACATCCTGCGTATATGCAACTGTGGTTAAAAAACGTGAACCATCGATCGGACCGGTTTGCATCCACAATGAATTATCATGAACAAAAGTGACGGAATTTGAAAGAATCAACGCTTTCCGCGGATGATAGCTGATATAATTATCTTTATCAGAATTGCTGAAGGTGATCCCTGATTCAATTCTCTGGAATTTGGACAAGGGATAACTTAACACAAAATAACCGCCAAAGTTTCGTTCATAAAAATACAGATCGGGATCAGTCAGATCGTACCGACGCCCTGCAAAATGAAAAATTCCCGACGCATAATTCATTCGTTGACCAAGTGATACGCGCGTAACGGCAAGATTAAAACTGCCCAAAAATTCATCGGATGTCTGGGCATTATTATATACGAGAAAGTAGTATTGATCGTTTCCCAACACATCGCTGACGGCAAGAGCCGCACCGCCAGAAGTCCCGAACACTGGATCAGTAGAGACCTGGCTTTGTGCGATATCCAGCGAATATTCTCCTTGATATTCTTCGAATTTTACCGTCGTATCGGTGCTAATTGTCTTAGGCTGCCACGAAACGATTGATGCCGGAAGCATCAGTTCCTTTCTTACGCTTGACGTATCGATCCGAACTGATGCCTTCGGCAATGTATAGACCTTAAACCCATAATTCTCAAATCCTGAAAAGAGAATTTCATCCTTATCCGTCCATTGCGGATCGAATGCTGCACCGGTAAAATGAGTCACCTTCACCGCCGTCGAAATCGGTCTGCCGATCTGCTCCGAAAGAATCGACCAGATATTTTGCGCTCCGTCGATATTCGACGTAAATGTCAAATATTTTCCATCCGGTGAGAACGAAGGAGAATAATAATTATGTTCGCTGTTCGTAATTTGACTAACAGACCGTGATGCAATATCAATCTGATAAAGATTGTACACATCTGCGCGATTATATGGTGTTCTGTCTGAACTGAAGATGATCCTTTCTCCATCGGGCGACCAAATAGGATCTCGGTCATCGTACGGATCATTTGTCACCCGTTTCAGTTCCTCACGGGGAAGATCATATATATACAGATCCATTTTCCCGGATTTGTCACTGGCAGCAAAAACAATTTTGGTGTTATCGTTCGACCAATTGGGGGATGCATACACAACCAGTCCGGGAAAATGCAGCGTGCGAGTCAGTTCCTTTTCTTTTACGTCATAAAGATGAAGTACATCGGTTTCTCCTTTTTTTGTCACAAACGTCAGCAATCCGTTTTTTGAAATGTCCATTTTACTTTGAAAGACGTGGAATGCTTCGAAGTCGTCGGTTTTTTCCCCCTGAAGCACCAGTTTCGGTTCTCGTTCCTCCTCGGTATGAGCGCTCAGGTTCACCTTATAAATGGAAGTGTACCCGGTATGATTTCCGATAAAATAAATTTCGCGTGTTGTATCATTCAGAAAGTACACCGGTTTCGTGTTGAATCCTTTCTTTACTACTGTTGTAGAGATCTGGCTGGTGAAATCGCTGTATGCCAAAACGGGATAATACCGCTTTTTAAAAGCATACATCCACTCTTCATCCAATTCTTTATAATTTTTCCCAATGGTCGCCTTCATCACCTCGCTGAAGGAAGAACTTCTCCAGAAATTTTCCATGAGAAGCATTAGTTTCTCTTCGCCATATTTCTCCTCGAGGTATTTCAGAATATACTGTCCTTGTTTATACATCAAGAATGTGCCGTAGATTGTTTCCATGTTTTGTAGCGGGACAATATAATTATTCAGTACAGCATCACGGATGAGCATTTCGGACTGATCGTCCGCCAACGTAGACCACACCTCGGCCAGTCCTTCCGTAAACCAGAGCGGCGGCATACGGTCCTGAGGTAAACGGTGATCTGTCAGCACACGAGAGATTTTACTGTGCATAAACACATGCGTCAATTCGTGACGGATCACGTGACGAAACCGGGCTAACGATCCATCGGACGGAATAACAACACGTCCCTTCATAAATTCAAAAAATCCGCCAACCCCTTCGGGAATAAAACCGTCTGTAGTATTGGTCTGCTGAAAATGAAGGTGGGATGAATAAAAAATGAGCGGAACTCGGTTCGTCATTGAATGATTAAACCGGCTTTCGAGCTGCTGAAATGCCTCCTCAGCAAAGAAGGCTCCCTGCTGCGCCAGCTCCTTCATTTCAGGATAATAATAGATATCCAGATGCTCTGTGTGGAGAATTTGCCAATCAAATTCCGTGTATTGAACTTTATTGTGTCCAAAATAAAAATATTGCGCGGAAAGCGGAACTATCGTACCAACCATGAACAATATGAAAAGGATCGAACGATACATAATGAAAACTACATTTTGGCGGGGAAAGTTGCAACTATACAATCGTTAACAACAAAAAATGAAAAAAGCACGGAGGATATCCATGCTTTTTTGAAAAGGAAATGACCACATTATTATTTCACAATTAGCATCTTTTTAACATCAACATACGTTGTATTGTGTTCCGAGCTGTTGGCTTCAATTTTATAAAAATATATACCCGATGGTACGGCTGCAATCCATTGATATTGCTTCCAACCAGCAGATTGATGCTCGTTCACTATTTCGTTGACTTCTTGACCCAGCAGGTTGTAGACGGTAATTCGAACCGTACTTTCATATGGCAATCCGTAGAAAATAGTTGTTGTAGGATTAAACGGATTGGGAAAATTCTGCTGCAGTATATAGTCTTCGGGCGCATTTGCAAAGGACCGTTCAACAACGGTCGTTCCATAATTTGTCGTAATATAAATCTTCTTATTTGCCTGACTGGCAGTAACAAATGAAATGAAACCGTTCCGGACATTCAGACTGCGTTTTCCGTAGACGACACCTTTTTGAGTAATTTCAGTTTCTATTCGTTTACCATCTTCGGTAAAGACAATGACATTGTATTGCGGATTTTTATAATAGGCATACACCGGTTTCCCGGTTTTAAGATCGACTGTTGCGGGATAAAAATTCGTTGAATATTGGTTGAGCGAGGAATCTTCATCAATCGGCGAAAAGGCAGACGAATTAAGTATGGTATGACAGAATTTTTTCTTCGTATTGCTGAACCATATAAAATGCACAGCATTATTGTCGTCAATTTCAAGTTGTGTATGTTTTACCGCCCCTAAACCGCCTCCATACCCCGGAATGAGAATTGAAGAAAATACTCCTCCGTTCTTCCATGCATAGCGCGGATTATACGTGCTAATATCGTTCCAGACCATATACTGTATGACTGTCAGCCGCTGACCTAACGATACTCCGTCGTCAGCTGTGGGCGGATTATTATCAGATGCATTAAGTTCTTGAGAACGGACCCACGACGATCCGGATTTATGGGCAAAAAGATAATAGTTCTTATAATTGGTAAGATTGGAGGAAGCGGATACGTAGGCAATGACAATTTGGTCTCCATCCATCACTATCTGCGGCCGGCCATTCACCCATGCGTTATAAATATTACTTGTATTGTCCGTAGCAACGGTGGAATTGGTTGAAATCTGCGAAACCTCAAACGATCCGTCCCCTTCAGGATCTCCGGCATACATGACAGCATAATTTCCGGTCTGAATACCGCCATTCCTATCACGTTTTACAAAATAAGTTATATGCGGATAATGGTTTTTATCTAAAACAATCGACGGACAAATCTTTAATTCATTTGTCAACGCACCCGGAACAGGAATTTCAACAGTAGCAACGGAAACATTGTTATATACCGAATACATCAGTTTGCTGCTATTATCCTTTTCGTCGATCCAGGCGATGTGAGTCCTGTTGTTATCGTCAAGAACCGAAGCAACTTCGGCGTTTAACGTTGCAATAGCAGTGATATTGGCGGCAAATTCCACCGTTGAAAAGTTCAAATTTTGAGAAACAAGAACTTCGCACATTGCAGCGATGCAAATCACTATCGATTTCAAACGTGCCCCTTTTTTTTTGACGAAATACTTCAGAATGGTTGACTGCAACAGTATTTATTCAATTG
>JALNZH010000057.1 GCA_023229405.1 Bacteroidota bacterium | reverse complement strand
GGAAATTCATTATTCCAATTGCTTCGCCAATTGTTAATCATCAACGGGAATAATGTTTTGTACGCTTCCGGATCCTTCGTGTTGGACTCTCCTTGATACCAAATTGCACCCTTCAATGCGTACGGAATCAGCGGCGCGATCATTCCATTATATAAAGTTGTAGGAGTTTGTGAAGATAGTTCAAACTGCACTTTCGGACGCGTATAAAACTCGCGGGAAGCAGCATCAAATACGCAGAATTTTGAATCTCTGTACTCTGCAATGGGCATATATTTCCATGCACCGGCCAAATTTATTTTTCCACTGTCGGCTGCGGTCGAAACTTCAACATTCCGGGGGTGAATGTTCAGTTGTTCTTTCTGTCCCCAGAATCCACCGCCGCCGCCGAGGTCAATTATTTGCACAGCAATGGTAAGCAGGCTCTCTTTTACAATTTCCGCAGGGACAGAATAAACTCTATTTAAATTCCAGGGGTTTCCTGTATCAAGGCCTCCGATTTGTTTCCCGTTGATGAAGGTAAGATCGCAATCGTCGATCGGTCCCAATTCAAGAACAAGTTCTTTGTTCAGCCAATGCTTTGGTATTTCAATTTGTTTTCTAAACCACAAAACACCGTCAAATTCTCCAACCTCAGTTTGTTCCCAGCCAATGGGAAGATCCATTTCCTTCCAACTGCTATCATTGAAATCCATACGGGCATACTGCGCATCGTCAAAGGTTAATCCTTTGCACTGCTCTCCCATCACACGGTTTGATATGTCTATCACCTTGTGCGAATAGAGCCATATCATGTACGCGGCAAACTGTTCTCTGCTCTGCTTCAGTTCAGAAGGAAAGTCCAAATAATCCTGATGCTGGGTTATATACTTTTCACTTGTCCACGCCTGCACCGGTGTGCCGCCCCATGCTGCTTGTATCAATCCGACAGGGACATTAAGTTCCTGATGCAATTTTTTTCCGAAGAAATATCCCGTCGCACCGAATTTAGCAGCGACTTCCGGCGTGCACTCTTTCCATAAGCCGATGCACGTATCGTTCGGCTCCAAAGATATGGCGTGACCCACCGTAAACAATCTCATCTTCGGGAATACGGCATGCTGAACTTCCGTAGAAGAATTGTCGATCGGATTTTCCGGCGGCCATCCCTCAAGAGGCATTTCCATGTTCGATTGGCCGGAACAGAGCCATACCTCGCCGATGAGAACATTGTTCAAACGCATTGTATCTCCATCGTGCTGAAAGGAAAGTGTGAACGGACCTCCTGCCTTCGGTGTTTTTATTGACGCCATCCAACGTCCGTCCGGTTGCACAATACTTATTGCTTTTTTTCCCCACGAAGCGGTAATGAAAACCGTTGTTCCTGGATTTCCTTTACCCCAAATTGATGCATCGCTTTTTTGCTGAAGAACAAGATTGTCGGTAAATATCGGGGCAGGAACAAATTGCGATGATTGAGAGAACGTGCCTGATGAAAGAAGCATGCTTATAGCGGCGATAAAACAAATATTTTTCATGACAATATCCGAAAGCAGTAGTGTGAACCAGTTATTGGAGAATCATCAATTTCGTTGAAGATTACTTCGCTTCTTTTACAGCGTCCACCCAACCGCCTGTAAATCCAGCCTTTTTCAATCCTTTGACGATGTAGGGATTTTTCTTCATCACTTCCCAAACAAAGCCATTCCGATAATTTTCAATCATTAATGCGATTGGCCCTTGATCAATTCCAATATAATCATGATCAAACCAGCCATTCGGTGTTTTAGGAGTAATATATGTTGGATTGAATGCATCTAAAAATCCATACTTTGTCCAGAGTTTGTCGCCGTATTTATTTTTCATAGCTTTCAATGCGGGAATGGTGATCTCGGGTGCAAACGGAATTGATCCCCCAGCTGCAGTCGGCGTAATTGTTCCGTCATCCAAATGTTCATCTGCTCCTGTTCCCCGCGCAGAATATGAACGAAAATCTCGTTTAATTCCATCCACTTCAAAAATAGTATCTTTTGGTCCATCACATGCCGTCATTCCCCAAATGGAATCGGAATAGTCTCTCCATTTATTCGGATTCAATTTTGAATATTCATAATGAACATATGTTGCGCGGCGGGAATTTTCAAAATAATCTATTCCTTTTTTCTGCATATAAGAATCTTTTATTCCGCGAAAATCAATCCACACGTGAGAATACTGATGACCTAACAACGGCATAAAATTGAGATGCTCTTGACCATAATATTTCTCCCAAATGTATGATGCGGTCCAAGCGTCCCACACTGTTTCTGGAACAGGATGGGTAGGCGAAGCAAGAGCAAGAATATATAAGATCATCGCTTCATTGTATCCGCGCCAAAATGCATCAAGGAATCCTCCGTCGGGTTTCCATCCCATTGAAACCCAATCAGAGCCTGCCATTGCCCACTGCCAATCAATGCGCCGATAAAGTGAATCGGCGAGCAAACGAATTTCTTTTTCTTGTGGTGAATCCCTGTCAAAGTACGATTGAGCAAACAGAATTCCAGCGAACAGTAATGCAGTATCAATTGTAGAAAGTTCTACATTTTCAAAACGTGTACCATCATCGTTCAAAAAATGATAAAAGAATCCGCGGTATCCAATCATTCCTTGAGGAGCATCACCTTGCTTCCCTTTCCATAAAAACCGCAATGTTGTCAGCGTTCTGTTAATGGCATCGGCACGCGCAATGTAATTGCGTTCAACAGCTACTCCGTACGATGTCAGTGAGAAACCGATTGCAGCAACACTCGAGAATGACAATGTCGGATACCGATCAGGTGTAAGACCTGTTTCTTTTGGCGTAACATCAAGAAACCATTGAATCGTCCGTTGTTGTACGGTATCCAAAAACGGATCCCATTGTTGTTTCTGCTGAGCGTTGGACTTGGTCGACAAAATAACGCACAGGAAGAGGATGAAATGTTTTGTCATAATCAGACGAACAATTGTTGGAAACAAATCAAGCGGTTCTATTTTACTAGGACCATCTTGCGGGTTAGTGAAATACTTTCTGTTGTCAACGAATAGAAATAAACACCGCTCGGAAGAGAGAATGCGTCCGGCCTGAACGAGACGTTATAAATTCCGGGCAGTTGACGTTTATTCACGAGAGTAACGATTTCCGATCCCAGCAGGTCGAACACTTTTACAGTAACGAAGGATTCTTTCGGAAGCTGATAGGTGATGCGTGTGGAAGGATTAAAAGGATTCGGATAGTTTTGTGATAATCCGTATTCCGCCGGTACTTGCGGTACCGTTGCTACACCCGTTATCGTTGTAAACTTTGCCGTTGCTAATCCGCGCTGCACATCGGCGTTCTTCATGAATCGTTTCCACACTGACTGATTCCGGTAATTTTCAATCATGATAATTATTGGTCCCTGATCAATACCAATCACATCCTGTCCCCACCAATTCACATTTAAATTGAATGCATCCCGGAATCCATACTTCGTCCACAATTGCGAGTGGTAATTGTTCCACATATTTTTAATAACTGGCATCACCTCATCCGGTGCAAACGGAATGGAGCTGATTGGAGCAGTCGGCACGATCGTTCCATCATCATTTTCCGGCGGCGGTGCGCCATGTGCTGCATACCCGCTCGGAACATCGCTGGCTGTTATTCCCCATAATGAATCACTGTACCCTGTATGACCTTTAGGATTCGCAATACTGTATGCACGTTGCGCAAGTGTTGCCCGACGAGAATTTTCAAAATAATTAAGATTATGTTCCTTCATCCAATCATCTGCAATATTCCTGAAGTCGATCCAGCAGTGAGAGTATTGGTGTCCGAACAACGGAGCAAAATTTACATACAAATAGCCATACTGATTCTTGTAATTAGAATTATATCCTTCCGTCCACTTTTGCCAACCCATGTAATCCACAGGGTACGTCGGCGAACCCATCGCGAAAATATACATTAAGGAAGCTTCGTTGTATCCCACCCATTGACCATAATTAGCGAATCCGGTATTTGGCATCCATCCAAGCATAATACCCGGATTAAAGTTCCGCATGAGGTCCCAATTCATCCGATAATAGATTGAATCGGAATAATTCCGGATGAGTGTCTCCAGCGAATCCGATCCGGTGAAATATTGTTTCATATCTATGATTCCCGCCAGCAGAAGCGCTGTATCGATCGTCGAGAGTTCAGAATCCCACGCCCGCCTTGCCGTATTCATATCCAGGAAGTGATAGAATAAACCATATTTACCGGCATATCCATTTCCGCTTCCCTGCGGTGCATTCCAGAATGTTTTCATCGTGATCAACACTCTGTCTCTTGCCGCTTCCCTGCTCACCCAACCGTGATCAACACCGATAGCGATCGCCGTAAGCCCAAAACCGACCGAAGCGATACTGCTCGGAACATCTTTCGGAGCGCTTACATTCTGCCGGTCTCTAATAAGTCCGTTGGCAGGATTCGCCTCATTCCAGAAAAAATTAAAAGCCGTATGCTGAATGGTATCCAACAGTGCTTCGGTGGTGATCTGGGCAGATATTGTTGAGACGCACAATATGATACCACACAAGACAATTTTTATTTTCATAATATTCCCGATTCCAGTCTGTCCATTTGGACAGACATTGTCCGGACAATACAATAGCTTACCCCATACGTACTACTACCGTATGAACGGTTCCCTGTTCAAATGGTGGAACGGTTTTTTCTCTAGCACCTTGTCCAATAGCGTTCAATTGACCATCCACCCACAATTCTTTCACACCGCATTGAACATGGTCCGGATTTTTTACTTCAATATTATACTCGGCGCCTCGAAATGTCCGCTTCACAGTGTATCCTCTCCATAACGAAGGAATACACGGATCTATCAATAATCCATTTTCCGTCGCTCGAATGCCAAGAATCCATTCAAGCCCAACTTTATACATCCACGCTGCCGATCCGGAATACCATGTCCATCCTCCGCGGCCGTAGAACGAAGAATCCGGTCCTTCGATATTTCCGGAGGTCACATACGGTTCGGCAACATATCGATCAGGATTTTTCCCACGGAAGATAGGATTCAATTTATTATAAAAACGAAACGCTGTTTCCCCTCTGCCAAGCATTGCTGCTGCAATAACCGACCATGTGGCTCCGTGAGTGTAAACGCCGCCATTTTCACGCATTCCGGGACTATAGCGCGTTAAATATCCCACAAATTTATCCGGCGTTTTGTATGCAGGATATAACAGCAGTGTGCCAATTTCTTTTTCCAGTTTCTGTTCCACCACATCCATAATTTTTTCCGACCGCTCCATATCTGAAACACCGGCGATGATTGCCCACGTCTGCGGATTTAGCCAGACTGATCCTTCTGAATTCTCTTTGCTGCCGATTTTTTCTCCGGAATCTTTTGTCGCTCCATAATAATAATCTCCGTTCCAACCGAGAGAATTCAAACGGCTCTTTAAATCAACGGCTTTGGATAGATAGCGATCGGACCGTATTGAATCGTTTCTTTTCCCGGCTACGGCAGCAAAATCCACCAGAATACGATGAATGAAATGACCAAGCCAGATCGATTCGCCTTTCATATCCAGTCCGACTGCGCTCAGTCCGTCGTTCCAATCACCGCTGCCAATCAGAGGCAGACCCCGTTCACTGAACCGTTCAAGCGATTTATCAATAGCTCTTACACAATGAATATACATGGACTCGGAGCCGGTATCATCAACAAATGGTTCTGTTCCATCCAAGATAGCATAATCGTTTGTTTCTTGTAAATATGCATTCATGACGAACGGCAACCACAAAAGGTTATCCATAATCTGATTCCGCAATCCGATTTCGGATATGGGATGCCACCAATGATACACCCCGCCATCTTTAAATTGATGACGGGCATGAAGTTGCAACTGCCGTTTCGTCCGCTCTGAATCAATGGTGAGCCAAATCTGACTGTCTTGCAATTGATCCCGGAATCCGTACGCCCCGCCGGTCTGATAATACGCGGACCTCCCCCAAATACGTCCGGAGATTGCCTGATACTTCAGCCATGTGTTTTCCATAACATTCATGGCCTCGTCCGGTGTCGAAACTTCAACCGTGGACAACAACGAACTCCATCGCTCCTGCATTGCGGTGAATGCCGATTCGACATTTTTCACCGAATGGTATTTTTTGGCAAGTGAGATTGCTTGTTCTTTTGACTCCGCACAGCCGAGAGTAAAAATAATTGTTTGTTCGCCATTTGGTTTCAGCGATATCGCATTTTGAAGACTGGCGATATGATCCAGCCAGTTTCCTTTTTTCTTGCTTAATGTTTTTTTCATCACGCCGGACGGCATCGATTGATTGCCGTACATTCCGATGAATGATTCTTTATCTGTTTCGAATGCGACAGGTTTTATACTGGAAGAATGGAATGCAACGTACGGCCACTCAGTATTCCAATGTCCACGATCAGTTGGTACTTCCCACAATCGTTTGGTGGCAAAAATAGAATGGGACGAAGTATGATAATCGGTATGCATGAATGATTTATGGAATTCCCGGTGCCAGTCCGGCGATTGACCCAGTGCCCATTCAAAAAAGGTGTAGAGATTGATCGTTCGTTTCTTGCGGGAACGGTTTCGAATCGTTAGCTTCCAAATTTCAAGAGGATCATCGTTCGGGAGAAAAACGGTAAGCTCCGTTTCGATCCCAAAATTTTTTGAGGTAATGACGGAATATCCTACTCCGTGCCGGCATTCATATGCATCGGGTGTGGTGCAGACCGGTTTCCATCCTGCCGACCAGACGTTCCCCTGTTCATCACGCAGATAAATATATTTTCCCCACTCATCTTTGATTAAGTCCTGATCCCAGCGGGTAATCCGGTTCAATTGTGCATGTGTGCGCCAGCTGTAGCCGCTGCCGGTCTGTGAGAACGTGATGCCGTACTCTCCATTGCTGATCACATTTATCCATGGACGCGGTGTTTTCGGAGTGGTTACGACAAATTCTTTTCCATTATTGGCAAAATAACCGTATTTCGTTTTAAAATTTTTCAACGTTATTCCTTTGATAAAGCAATCCTATTCCAGTTAGAGCATTATTCCCACAGAAATACGATGGGCTTCTTTCAACCGTCCATGGTCCGCCCAGCCGTAATCAAAATTAATCTTATAACCGGACATTTCATACTCAATTCCTGTTCCGAATGTCAGACCGACTTCGGAATCCTGAAGGAATAAGTTTTGATACCCTGCACGAAGGGCAATCAAATGATCAAAAATATATTCGGCGCCAACACTCATGCTTTCCGTGTTGTCGCTTGGATGAAAGGCATCCACGGCAACAGTAAGAGTGTTCGATTCACTTAATTGCACCGGCATGCCGATGCCGACACGAAACATGACCGGAAGCGCAAAGTCATTCGTCAACAATTCCGCTTGTAATTGACTATTATCTCCGTACTTCGAAATACTCTGATCATACGGCACCTGTAAATCCCTTCCGCTGAACTGCCCCCGTGTTCCAAAATTTGAAATGCTCGCTCCCAAATGCAGTCCGTCCGGGGAAATTCTATAGATGGTACCGACACTGAAGGAGAATGCATTCATCGCACTATGCCAGATGGTTTCCTGGATATAATTGGCTTGCAATCCCACCGAAAACCGTTCCGATATCTGCCGACCGATGCCAATACCGATAGCAACATCAGAAACGGAATATCGTTCTCCCGTTCCCAATGGCTGTTCGACTGTACGCACATCTATTTCACCGGAATTTAACGACGTGAAGGCGGCGTAAATATTTCCCATCCCTTCAATGTCGAACTTGAACACTCCGTAATCGTAGGCAATGTCAGCAAGCCACACACTGTGCGTAAACTGAACCGATGTCCCCTGCATAAAACCAACAGCACCCGGATTATAATAGATTGCTTGCAATTCGGAATATACCGTTACACCGGCATTGCCCATCGCCGCAATATGAGCGCTTGGTTCTATAGAAAGAAACGCGCCGATACTCGTTCCTGTTTTGGATTGCGCAAGAAGATTTGCCACAACGAGAACGAGTGCGGAACAAATGATAAATATTTTCCTTGTCATGTTTGTCCTCGCTTATTTGATGATTGCAAATTTACCGATGCTTGTCCCCGCATCGCCTGCATCCACATGGAAGATGTACAATCCGGGGGCAACATCTAGGTTATCCTTCGTGCGCATATTCCAAGAAACGAAACCGTCCGTCGAACCGTCATGATTCAATGTCTGAACCAAATCACCGCGCACGGTATAAATCTTTACCGAGCTGTTTTGAGGAATATTCCTGAATTCTATGCGACGATCTCCTCTTCCCTGTATTCCAAAGGGAGCCGGCTCAAAGCTTGCAGCACCGACGTACGGATTCGGAACGACATACGGACCATCTTTGAATTGTTCCTTGGCCGCATTCGATGCGATGGATTCACCTGACGTTGAAAAAACAAAAACATCGTTGGCGGTAAACGGTGAAAACATTTTAAATCCAAATGTATCTCCATTTTGAGGATACACGGTCGTTCCTGCGAGGCTCTTTACCTTCAAACGCCACGTGACCGAATTTTTTCTTGCCACCGGTATGCCTTGAATGCTGTCAGGTCCCGTGAGTATTTGAATTTCGTCCTTAGGATCACTTAAGGTTGAATCGTTATTCTGATCCACGAAGAGGAATTTCATTTTTTTATCGGTCGTTGCTGAACGTATGGTAAACTTAACAGGCAATGGGTCCGGATTAAAAATCGGATTATACGGAAGTGCTGAATCAATAATGGTATTGGTAAAAATAATATTAAAATCGGATAGGAAATTTTCCCGCTTATAATTTGTTGACCATTGGCTGTAATATTCAATATCAAATGTAACATTCGATTTGCTACTGTCGGTAAATTTTGTTTTGACAGTATCAATTTGATATTTTGGCAATGTATAAATCACCGGCTGAATACCAAGTTCCGATATCCCTCCTGCTTCCCCGGTAAAATCATTCCCAGTATTAAATAAAACCTTATTATTATTTGAACTGTCGATAAGATTATAGGAGATTGGATGCACGCTGTCCGGATTTGTATTGAAGGTAATCTTTAAGATATGGTTATTGGGAACAAGTTCCGATTTGAGAACCTTCACCGAGACCGTTCCCGTTCCATTGCCAGAAATTTTTGTCACTCCCGTTGTAGATGCTTTCTGATACCCCAACACTTTTGGATTCGGTCTAACGGCAACAACATTTTTTGGAAGTGTTACTCCGCCGAGGAGTGTTCGGGATACAGATATTGCATTTTCAGCCGGATAAAATGTAAATGCCTCTCCTGATTTCCCCGCAACAAGCTGCGTTGCACCAAAATCATAGGATGTCACGGCGTAATAATATTGTTGCCCGTTCACAACATTCGTATCTCTGAATGAATGTGAAAGCCCAGAGTTTAGTCCTAAATTATAAGCTAATCCATTCACCACCTGGATCGATGACCCCACGTATCCGTCAACAAGATCAAATTGAGCCAGAGGATTTCCATTACTTGTTTGAGATAAACCCCTCGCACTAATAATAGTATTGACATCATTGAAATTATGGTCTGTGGCACGGTAAACTTTGTACCCTTCAAAATCATTGATGTATGTTGTCGGATCGGTAGAGTGCTCAGCCACATCATTCCACTGCAACTGTACGTATCCATCGCCGACTTCCGCTTTCAGTGTCGGCAACGGCGGCGGAGTTGCAAATTTGTAATTGCCGTTGTAAATAACCTGTACAATTTTCACATTATTGATTAAATCCGTCAATGTAGATCCGTATGCCAACGACAGACTAAATCGTTCTTGAGTACCAGCTTTGAGGGTAAATGGGCCGGATGCAAAGAGGAATCCAATATTCAAATTTATTGTTGTTGTAGAACCGAATGGACCAGGATCAGGTCCTTGTGCAGCACCTGTGAAATAATCATAAAAGTAATGTGGATAATCGCCGTTATATTTGTCTTTCACCGTCAATTGCTGTGCATTAGGATTTTGTGAAAAACTGATACCTCCGTCCCCCTGGGGCGGTGCAGCAATTAAAAACATTCTAAATCCAGTTAAACCAACCTGATCTGATTCATGCAGATCGGTCTTATTAAAATTCGGTTCACCGTATGTCGGTATGCTATCTTTTTCCCCAAAATCATTTGTACCCGGTTCTCCGTCTGCGCCATAATCGCTTAATTCCGTTGTCCAATCCATATCTTCGTCATTGGTCCACCAAACACCAGCATTATAGGCAGGTCGATCAGTTACTTTTCCAAAAATATTTTCAAATTTTGTCACGGTGTAATTTGCCTGGACATAAGACAAAATGTTTTGTTTACCGACAATTTTTTGACCCGGACCGCTAAGGCTATCTCTCCGTTCATTGGTGATTCCATCATCATCATTATCAAGGTTGTCGTACGGTTTCCCCGGCGTCTCAAGATATGCATAGCCGAGATAACCGGTTCTAGAACAATTACTGATAAAATCTGAACCGTGTCCGGCGGGATCCCACGTGTAAACTAAGTCTAAACCGGAAGAAATATCATACTTCGCCGCATCGTCATTGTTTTCATCACCATCACAGGTTGTGATTTTACCTTTTCCAACACCTGTATCCATATAAAGACCGAAAATGATATTTTCCGGATCTCCATTTATTGGATAATCAGTAGTACCTTCATTCGCAATATCGTAATGCCAAAATATTACATTCCCAGCCTGGGGATTTGACCATTGAAAACCACGCACTTCTATCTTAAGTCCTAATCCCTGACGCGTTGCATCACGTTTATCCGGTGTAAAATTAAATGAGTCATAATATTGGTCGTCCATCACACTAAAACTTTCCTGTTCGGGTGCGAAAGCAAGTGACGTGCCGAAATATCCGTTCCATTTACCATCGTAGGTACTGTCCTTATCCGGCCATGCAGCAGGCCACGTCTGAGACTTTGTGCTGATGGCGGGAGATCGTTCATTATTGACAGATGGATTTGGATTAAAATATCCGGGACGAGGTTCAAAGCGCATTGATCGGTTATATTTTTTACTTGTATTCAATCCCTCGCGATAACCATTCTCCATGATATAAATCGTCTTATTGGAGTCGTTTTTAAATTTTGCAAGAACAAATGGTGTAATTCCATCGGAATAACTCATTCCGGTGCCTTTGGGAACTTCCACGGACGGTCTAGTGGCAACATCCAAATCTGCCAAATCTCCCACCATGCCGAAGCTGTGGAAGAGGGTGCGAATGTTGTTGGCATCATGAATTCCCGAACGTTCGTATTGTGAATCACCACGTTTATTCTGCGGAACAACAGGGTAATAGGGCTGAGAGATAAGAATTTCACTTACAGCAAGGAATGACAACAAAAGAACACCGATATATTTTCTCATACTAAAATTCTCTCCCGAATTTACTGTTCAATCGATGATGGGGAAAATGAAACACCAAATTCAATCCTTCGCGGCTTATAATAACGTAATGGATCCAATAATTTAAATCTGTCAACGACAGTATTCGTGGTATAATCAGGGCTTCCGGTTGTGGCAAAAACATCGCCGTTAAAATATGTCGCGTTCAAAACATTAAAGACACGCAAGAACGCATTCATTTGCATTCCGCTAAAGTCGAATCCTTTTTCAGCCCGCAGATCGACCAACAATCCCAACGGTTTTGCGCCTGAATTTGTCTCAACATATGATCCGAATCCAGACCCGATGGTGGGAGTGTATGGAAGTCCGCTTCCAAACTTAAAGATCGTACTAATAGAATAGTCGTTCGGTTCGGATACTTGAATACTCGCATTCAATGTATTGCGTTGGTCCCAATTCAGCGGAATTTGTTTCGGACGAGCATCCTGTTTTGCTTCTGCCAGTCTCGCCGTCTCAACCGGATCGCTCGAATTACCCTCCGCTGTCTGCCAAGTATAATCAATCGATGAGCTGACAATGCCGACGCGACGCTGCGTTAATGAAATTGTAAATCCCGAGACATTCCCGAAATCGATATTCGTCAGTCGGGTATACTGAGCATCGTTATACGTTGAAACGAATTCAACACCAAGTAAATCCCTAATATCTTTGTAAAAAAGATTCACCGACAAGCCGAGTACATCCGTCAGAGCATTCTTGTAACCAAATTCATATTGAACGGTTCGTTCAGGTTTTACGTCCGGATTTCCCAAGACTCCATAGTCGGATGTTGCCGACTGAATGCGAGCGAGTTTATCATAATTTGAATTTTTAAACATATCGCGAAGCGGAGGTAATTGGTAAAAATGTCCGTAGGAGAAAAATATTCCCGATGTTGTCGTTATTGGATAAGAAACACCAAGGCGTGGTGCATATGATGTTTTGACCGTTGCCGCTTTAGGTAGAGAAGCAGGGGCGCCAGAAATGGAATTGGCCGGGTTTGCTAAATCACTCGGCAGATGTGAGCGGGAGTTAAAATATTCATAACGAAGACCTGCTCGTATGGTTAAATCGTTCCATTCTATTAAATCTTGCGCATACGCTGCGCCGGAAATCGGTTTATAATACTGTATTCCCGGATAATCTGGAGGAAGATCAACATAACGCACCAATTTCGTTTCTCCCCCTTCTGTTAAATAGACTAACGTACCTGATGTGCCAAATTGGAGGTCAGAATACTGGAATTCCGCACCGAATTTTAATTGGTGATCGTGGGAGACCTGGCTCATGATCGACATCTTCCCAATATAGGAATCCGTTTTTTGACGGAAGCGATCAAAATCCACACCCTGCCGTATAATATTTGAATTTGGAAGTGTCACGGTCGAACCGGCCTTATCATAACTCGAATCATTGAAATCCTCAAAAACCCAATCGCTGTAATCAAAAAAGTTTTCATGAAGACTGACGGTATAATATGTTGACTGGGACAGTACATGAGTGATGTCAATACCATGTATGTATGACACTGTTTTTTGCGTTTTTCTTCCATCGGGATTCAGCATCCAAGGAATTTCTGCTTTTGCCGCCTCACTGACATTAAATAATGTCTGATAACTGATTTCGATACCTGGAAGAGATTTATTGGTGATTTTGCCCAAACCGGAAAATTCTCGGGAGTAACCAAGCGGTACTTCATTACCATTGCTTAAAGAATCATAGCCGACAATTTGACCAAGAGTATCCCTGATGGGAATCCATATTGGTTTAAATGTATTTGTTCCATACAGATAATCATCAAACACATAATGTCTACCGTTAAAAAGAAAATATGTTTGTGGAATACCGGTAGGACCGCTGATGGTTGCTTGATAGTTTTGGGTGGAAAACGGATGTGCTTTATATGTCAATCCCCGTTTGCCGCCGCTGCTGTAATAAAAATCCCCTCCGTACAATTCTGCATTCCATGAAAATTGATCGTTGCCTGATTTTAATACTGTGTTGACCACGCCGCTCATTGCCTGTCCGTATTCGGCATCGAATATTCCTGTAATGACCTGAACTTCCTGAATAATTGATCGGTCAATCTTAATGCTTGATTTGTTATCGTAGGCGTTATTTATTGAAACTCCATTGACCTGGTATTGCACCTCCCCCTCTCGTCCGCCGCGAAAATGGCCGTCAACAACACCGGCCTGAAGATTTACAATATCTTGTAATTCTTGCACCGGAAGCACCTTAATGTCCTGATCACTCACCGTGGCAACTGTACTGGTGAGATTGACTTGAACAATCGGCTTGTCTGCCGTCACCACCACTTCTTGTGCCGTAACAACGTCTTCCTCCATAACAGCATCAAGTTTTGTCGTGTTATCAGACATCACCTGAACTTTTTTTACAACATAGGTTCTATATCCGATGAATCGGAATTGAATCTCGTATGTACCGGGAGGAATATTCAAAATGGTATAATAGCCGTCAAAATCAACAACAGTTCCAAGGCTCGTCCCTACTAAAATAATGTTTGTTCCCACTAAGGGTTCGTTAGACTTCGTATCGGTCACTTTGCCTGATATTTTTCCCGTCGTTCCCGGAAATATATTAAAAGAAAATAGCATGGATATCAGAGTGGACAACAGCAAAATTCGTTTGCACGAGAAACGCAAAGTTTGAGTCATAACTTTTCCATTAACGAAAAGAGTGAATTACAATACGGTCAAAACTTATTATTCTCAATGGGGAATTGAGAGAATATTCCGCGTTATTTGGTATAACAACCGAACGTACGGCGGCACGCAACATCATTTTTTAACATACTGAATCAAAAAACATGTCCCGATGATTCATCGGGACATGCTATAGCTTTTATTATTTCAGCAACATCATACGACCGACGACAGCTTGGTTTGTACCAGTGCGCAATCGGTAGTTATAAACTCCGGATGCAAGGTTTGATGCATTGAAAGTAATTTCCTGATTTCCTTCTTCTTGCGTTCCAAGGTTTTGCAATGCAACAAGTCGACCTAATACATCAAATACTTCTAACGTCACATCGTTTGCATGCGGCATTGAGAATTTAATTGTTGTAGAAGGATTGAAAGGATTCGGGAAATTGCCAAGAAGTTTGAATTCTTTCGGAGCAGAAGCATTCTCTTTTCCAACGGATGTTACATTCACATTGGGATCCATATACATCCATGCAACACCATCCTGCCATGTTTGTTCTCTCATAAACCAAACCCGATAACCATAGCTTGTTGAGGGAGGATCAAATGAATCACCGTCAAACAGACAAATACCAAGGAACAGAACACCATCTCCGCGTCCTGCCGGATATCCTAATTTGGTGAGATCAATTCTCATCTCAGCAGTGTAGCCATTGTCCACCTGCAATCCGAGCGTATCAACAGTGGTACCGGCATTCAAAAATGTTTTAACATCTACTGCTGTTCCTGCAGAATCCCATGCACCGGATACTTTTGCAAGATCTTCACGTCGTCCGTTGCCTCCGGTGGAATCAATGATGAATGTAATATTTCGTCCAACCAGAACAGAATCACCGTCGCGTTTCTTGCGATCTGTGATCATCACACGGAATCCGTCTTGTCGATCAAAGAGATCGGCATATTGCACCACTTTGTCTTTCACATTGAACCCTATATACAGGGCATCATCTTTATAGAAATATTTTATCGTGGCGGTATCGCCGTCAATAATTGCTGCTTGTCCACCGTTGACCGTCGGTTGATATTGACCGCTGCGGAAGGGTGCTGTATTGGGATAAGCGTTGCGAATGGCGGCGCTTCCATATTTCAAATATAATTTCCCAATCCCCTTTGTGTTCCAGACCGCTTCATCAAGTTTACCATCAACAGTCGGTGCAGCAAATGATCCTGCGCCGGGTATAGTAAGGTCTGCCTTTACAGCCGGTGCGGCACCGCTAGAAGTTGTTACTGTGGATTTTACAAATACCCTAATGTGATTATTATTGTTTCCACCCCACGGTCCTTGCGCCCAGGCCTTATTGATAGCAAATC
>JALNZH010000407.1 GCA_023229405.1 Bacteroidota bacterium | reverse complement strand
ATTGTCGTCAACGGCACAGAAGCATATTGACACCGTTCAATATCATCAAATCCGATAATTGCCAGATCCTCCGGTACTTTCAGGCCTGATTCCAACACCCCCTTCATAAAGCCTAGAGCAGATAAATCATTATATGCGAAAATTGCGTCAGGCCTGTTTTTTATATCGGCAAACGATTTACCAATTTTATACCCTGATTCGAAATCGTTCCATTCATATTTTAATTCTAGTCGGAACTCATATTCTTTAGTAAACGGAATCTGGTGTTCCTGCAACGCTTTCAGGAATCCTTTTTTACGAAGTTCCCCCAACAAATTCCCCTGCTCACCATTGATGTATCCGATTTTATTCCGCCCCGTTGCAATAAGGTGCTGTGCCGCTAAATACCCCCCCGCTTCATTATCTGTCCCGATATAACAAATGTCCTTATCCTCAATGTACGAGACCATAACAAATGGGAAATCTTCACGTTGAAGTTTTTTGAGAATGCCGGTGGAATAGTGTTCATGACTCATCGAGGCAATAATCAGTCCATCCACGCCGGTTCGAACCAAATTTTCGACTAAAACTTTTTCTCGGTCAACATTCCCTTCGGACTTTGACAAGAGCATCGTGTACCCTTTTTGCGAAACATGTTCTTCAACACTCTGCATAACCTTCGAAAAAAATGGGCTTTTCAAATCTACCAGAACAAGACCGATCGCTTTTTGATGTTCAAAATTCAATGCAGCGGATCGTTTTGCTACAAACGTTCCACTGCCGACAATTGAATATAAATATCCGTTTCTGATGAGATCATTTAATGCCTTTTTAATGGTAATCATACTGACATTATACTGCACAGCCAGTTCTTTTTGTGTCGGTAGTTTCTGATCAACCTGGCGATTGGCACTGATAATCTCAGATTTAATAAGATCATAGATTTGCGTATGCAGTGATCGTTTGCTTGTTCTATCTATCAGCATACGGCACTCTGATTTTTGTTTAATGAGTTCAAATTCTATATTCTCTTATTTTGCTATTTTTCGAATAAAATACAATTAATATACCTTATTATTAAAGTATACCTTATTGTAGGAAATAACAATTTATTAGTCAAGAAAAAAATACATTGCTGTCCAAAATAAAACCCTTATTGACAAAAATTTATCTAAACAAGTGGATTTATGGAAGATATGTTATGTTGAGAAAAGTAAGCCCTCTCCTACATTTCTTACCGTGTTGGATGAGATGTGGGAGGGAGCGAAATTTAGGAGGATTGAGTGAGCTTTTTCTCCCCTACCATGGTGGAGATACAGAGTGGGTCTGAAATCATGAAGGGACTTTTGATGGCGTTTTTTGGCATCTACGGGCAAGTGCGAACGGGATTCATCGCGCTCGTTATATTTCGCAAGGGGTTCTTTTGTTTCTTTTCTTGTGCCGACCAAATCTTTATACCATGTCGGCATTCCTTCGGAACCCCGTCAAGATAAGAAGGGATAAGTTTTTCATTTTTGTCGTTAATGTATTTTGGACAAGGATGTTACCGATCATGGCTTTTTGAAACTGCTATAATCTAGCTTTTTTCAGTCTTAAAGAATTCGTAACAACGCTTACCGAACTGAATGCCATCGCTCCCGCCGCAAAGGCCGGACTTAACATCCCGAAAGCAGCAAGCGGAATTCCGATAATGTTATAGATAAATGCCCAGAAGAGGTTTTGTTTAATTGTCCTAATAGTTTTTCGTGATAATGCGATCGCACGAACAACGGCTGTCAGATCATGTCGCATTAACGTAACATCGGCAGTTTCCATCGCGACATCGGTTCCTGATGCCATCGCCAAACTAACATTGGCCTGAGCAAGTGCAGGCGCATCATTCATACCGTCTCCCACCATCGCCACTATTTCGTTCTTCATCTGCAAGTGTTTGACATATTCCGCCTTATCCTTCGGAAGTACGTTTGCAACAACGGTAGTGATACCCACCTGTCGTGCAATCGCTTCTGCGGTCAGACTATTGTCGCCCGTTAACAATATTACAGATATATTTAGCTCTCGCAACATTTGAACAGCTTCTTTTGAAGATTCACGCACAGTATCCGCTATTGCAATCACGCCGACAAGTTTTCGTTGTACACCGACGTATACAACCGTCTTCCCTTCCTTCTGAAGATTGTTGACACTCTCGGTCGCAGCACTTACATTGATCAATGATTCCCTCAAGATTGCTTCTTTTCCAATCACTACATTTTTACCATTCACTTTTCCCGTAATGCCATGTCCGGGACTTGCAAGAAACGAATCAACCGGCTGTAACGGAACATTCGCATTTTCTGCATAATTCACAATTGCTTTTGAAAGAGGATGTTCGGATTTATGTTCGACGGATGCCGCCAATAATAGCAACTCTTCTTTTGTGATTTCATTATAAAGGATGACATCGGTTACCGACGGTTTCCCTTCAGTGATTGTTCCGGTTTTATCAAAAACAACTGAAGTAACGGATCCGGCACGTTCAAGACTTTCCGCA
>JALNZH010000056.1 GCA_023229405.1 Bacteroidota bacterium | reverse complement strand
ATCTATAGCAATGAATAGAATAGATTAATAGAATCTTTTATTTTCTAAACGTTACATTGCCAATTGCCCTGAAAGGGTGGGTACAATTTGTACCCACCCTTTGGCAAGCTCCGGATCACGGAGCTTCATCCGTTTTACATATTGCTTGGGATCGCTGCTATCGATGAGCGCCGCAACAACATCTTCCACAACAAAATACATTTTCTGTTCTGCCTCATTCCAAACAGATCGGATTTGCTTTTGCTCAAAGAGTTTTATGTTTGCCATGGTGTTCCTTTGTATATTATTTTCATTTATCCTCGGCGTGGATGAGCTTACATTGTTGTGGACAATAAACGTAATGCTGCATAGCGCTGATCAATATTAAGTCGTCTTCAGTGTACATAGTTTTCGATCTATGGATAATAATTTTTTAGTCAACACTGTAAATACTATTCCTCAAATTGGCTTTGGACTGTTATTGCCATATGTTTTGCCATATGTGCCTTATTGCCACGACCTTTAGGTCGTGGCAATAAGGCACACCAAAAAACCTCCTGGGACTTTAGTCCTCCTTGAGAGAACCATATTTCTTTAGGAAGTCCTGATATTCTTCATCAAAGTTTTTCGTTCTATGATGTTCTTCTTGTCCGTTAATATACTCCCTAACTTTTTCTAGCATCGACTCGCTGACTGAGACTGCAAAGTATTCATCCTGCCATTCAAATTTAGTCCGCGTCAGTGTATTCTGATTTATCCAATGTGAGGATTCCCCTTTAATAAGTTGAGCAATCTTTGCAATTGTCTGATCGGAGCCGAGCGAAATGAGCGCGTGTGCATGCTCAGTGTAACCGTTTATGGTATCAAGATAAATTTCTTTTTCTTTTGCGTTTGTTTTGATGTGATCAAAGACCCTGGCACGGATTTCTTTATTCAGCAGCGGCATTCTATTTTTAGTGGACCACACTAAGTGAATCCAAACTCTGATATATGGCATGTATCAATCCCTTTTTATGGGGTTAAAACCCAATTGGGGTTTTGTATTCTTTGCCGCGACCTAAAGGTCGCGGCAACTATTTTTACCACCATCCTATTCGCAGAAAGTCTTTTAGAATAAATTAACACACATTACTGCCCACCTATAGCGTACAAGCGAACAATAGACGTAATGTCCCGACACAGTCAGGACTCCGTTGGAGCTGCAGCGCGCTAATCAAAATGAGATCGTCTTCGCTATACATTTTCAATTTACATTGGGGTAGGACAGACATTCCTGTCTGTCAGTTTAATTTTAAATTTGTCAGACAAGAATGTCTGACCTACCATGTTTATATATTATTCGACTTTGATAACGTGAAACGTTTTATCACAAATAGATTTCCCATCTAATAAAATATCATAATCTGTAAACTCTCTTGCCGGTTTAGTTTTATCGTTTTTACGTTCACACGTTACACGTTCAAACAGTTCATGTGCCGGTTTATTACCAAGTGCAGTTGCGTGTTCAAACACAACTAACTTTCTTGTGCACATAAGACCACGTGCGGCGGAATGGTCATGCTCAAACATTTCTTGTAATGCTTTCCAAAAAATGTCGAGGTCTTCGGTGGAGAATTTTGTTTGTTCCGCAAGATGTGCCGATATAAAACCATGAGCGCGGTATAATCCATAAGGTACTGTATATTTACGTCCCATCGTTCGATTATCACCGCTCTGTTTTTCGGATTCTGCTTCTGTTGCTACTGCCATTCTTGTAATACTGTGTTCTAATGCTATAATCGGTTCAACTGATCTACCAAAAGTTAACTGAATAGGACCTCTAACTTGACCAGCATTGTCTCCAGTACTCAATACAGCACCAAAAGTGCGAATATCATAATAATTCTTGCACATCCATTGGCGGGCTGCTTCTGTTTTCTGTCCTTTCTCTTTTTTTGCAACATCTTTATCTAAATGTGCTTCGTGAATTAGATTATTGAGTATCGCTTTTTCTCTTATAAAAATATCAAAAGGGCGATTGAAATTTTTAACTATTGAAACATAATTCCTCACTTTCCTCTTCAAACAAACATCTGTTACCAATCCCATTCCGGTTTCCGCATCAACACGTGGCAAATTTCCGGCATCAGGATCGCCATTGGGATTTCCATCTTTTACATCAAAGAAGAGAACAAAGTCATAACGTTTAGTAATGGGACTCATAATAAAACTCCTTTTATTAATAATGATTATTGTTGTTCGGATTCAATTTTATTTTTCTTACTGGTAAAAAAATCTTGCCGTTGATGATAATAGCCAACAGAAAAGTATGCTTGCTCATCTAAAGACAAATGCGCTGGAAACAAAGAGAGTTCGGACATAACTTCACCAATCAGTTTTTCAAAATAAATTTTGTGCCCAATCTCCAATTTTGCTAGATGATGATTTTTTAATTTCAGCAACTGCGAAAATACAGCAACTGGGCTACTTGATGCCGCACCATAGAAGCGATCCCGAATAGTACTGTTTATATTTGGACTTGCTTCTTCTTGAATTTTTTCTAAAACGGCAAAGAGTCGTCCAATCCGATAGCCCGAATTGGTATTTGTAAGATCAAGAGCCATAAGAATCTCCTTTTCTTTTGATTTATGAATACGATTAAAACGATTTATATATGCTTTAAGAATTGCTGCGCGTGGACGATTGACTTGTCGTTCTGCTCTTATTCGTCTCATACATTGTTGCATCAGTGTTACAGGGTAAGGCGTACCATCCAATATGCTTTCAACTACTTTTCCTGTTAAATTCGGCGGAACATTTTCCATTTTGTATTGGAATGCGGTAGAAGACAGTATCTGATAAAGCGAGAGATGGTCTGGTTCTTTCGGTCCATGTGCAATTTTGAAGTCTTCAAAATGTTGATATATTCTTTTGCCGAATTCTTCCACCGTTCCTGTTCTCCAAAAACGAACTGAAATTCTCGCGGCGTTTGGGGCAAGTGCCAAGACATAAAAGCGATTGTCTTTTTCTTGCGATAATCTTCCGGTGAGAACAGAATTATACAGTGCTTTTACCACTTGAACTTTTGAGTCAGGACTTTCTTCGTCTATTTTTTGTGTTGCCACCACCCATGAAACAACTTCTTCGAGATCTATTGATTGGGGAGTTTTGTCAGACCAAAAAATAATTGTTACATCACTAATGAAAGTTCTGTTCAATGACGAATTAAGAAGATATTTTAAGGCGGTGCTATATTTTGCTTCCGCAAGAACAGAAATTGGAGAATTGTATGCTTGTTCTTTACCATAAGAATCAAAACCAGAATTCTTTTGGAAGGCTACGATTTTTACATTTTTATCTGAACCACGAAGACGCATTTCGGAATGTAATCTGGCAATTATCCCTGTTTCACCAGTAATTAGGCATGTTCCTTCAATAGGATCATCATCTGTTTTGCCGGACAGAAACTCGGTTTTTTGATATTCTTGAACGATCTTTCTTGCTGGTATTATTCTTGAGTCGTTTTCTAATTGGAAAGAAATCCAACCGTTAATTTTTAAACATTCATCCCACAATAAATGTTTTTTAATCTTTTTGATTTGATTTTTTTTATAAAAAGAAATTACTGCTTTTACTCCTTCGTCTACTTTTACGGTTTTAGGAAGATTTTTAAGTTTATCAACAAAAGTCCGGTTGTACTTCTTCGCATTTGCGGTTTTTTTACTGCTTTTCTCTTTTGAGATGCCGAAAATATATTCCAATTTATCCCAAAGAAGATTTGGTTTTGCTTCTGCGGTTCTTATAACCGCCTTAGGGACAGCGTACTCATGTCCTCTATTGTTCTCTCTCATATTTATTAAATCCACAAATGTACCTGTTTTCTTAATAAGGACTATGAAATCTAGCTCCTCTTTTTCATATCCCACAGGATTATGAATTTTTGGTTTTCGTTCATAGTAATCATACAATGCTTGCAATATCATCGTCGTATTTCCTCGCTTTCATAAAACGGAACTTCTACAACACCGTTTTTAATTATTGCTTTAAAGAACATAGGCTTCGGATCATTGATGTTTGTAAAGTCCATGTCGTAAAGCATATATCCAAGTTCCCGCGTTTCTGAAATTAATGCCGCCGGTTCTTTTTCTGGATTTTTTATGAACTTGAAATGGCAACTAAATTCTCTACATCCAAGATAGGGTTGGTTGAAGCATTGTCCTTTTGTCGCTCTTCGTTCAAAGATCGCAAGATATTTACCAGGAGTCTCATCTTTCCGTCCTGTTTCTTGGCTTTCTTCCGATGCTTTAGTCTCTTCTTTCATAAATTCTTTTTCTTCACTATCCCAAAGATATTCTGGTACAATGACGTGTTTATTATTTTTTCTCTCAAAGACGGGAATATATTTGAGTACGGCATAAAACCGATATTTCACATCACGCAAAAAAAGACTCGCTCTCTGTTGGCGATTATCTTCAATTAAAATACCATTACTTCGTTCACTCATTATTGCACCAACTTCATTCCGTCGGACAGAAATCCATTTTATGGGATTAAGTATTTCAATCTTTGTTACTTCCCATCGTATTGCAGGTTTCCAAAATATAGATTCAAATACTGCCCTTACAGCCGAAGGTGTGGGGACATCGTAACTCACACGCTCCACTTTCATTTCTGGCCGAGTAAAACAGGCATAATCTCCTTCTACTTCTAGACAAAAAGATTTATGTATATGTTCTGTCATTATATTTCCTCTATTTAATATATTCTTATCGTAGAGTAGGCATTTGGCGATGCCATCACTTTGTGACCTGCCTGTCATTTCATTATAGATAGTCAGAAAAGAATGCCCGCCTGTCGTCGGACAGGTCTGACCTACCAGATGCTTTATGCAATCCCATTGCCGATAATCCAATCATTATCATTTCCCAATAATCCTAATCCCGGTTTATAGAGAATGGAATCGCTTTGAACCCAGTAATCGTGAATAGGTTCGATATAATGCATTGCTTGTATTCGTTCAAACATCCTGATCGGGACATTCACAATAAATCGTTGTAATTTTCTACTCAAATATTTTGATGGATCTGCATGTTTTAGTTCATTGATCAATTTTTCGCTATTGTTTCCTGTTTTCTTGCTTTCGTATAATACCACAATACTTCTTTGCCCTTCTGAATCGATCATATTAAAATTGTGTGAATACGTGCGAAACTGAAAAGTGAAATCTGCTGCATCTTTTACTAATCGCTCATAATACAATGATTCATCGAATGTATTGAGGTTGCTATATAAATACTTAAAATAATTTGTATAAAGAGCGGGTGTTAATTCTAATGTTGAATTAGAACGTAGAATTGATTTACACGCATCTTCACCTTTACGCAACAAACCTACCGGCGCAGGTTTTGGTGGATTGAATACAATGACCTTTCCTAATTTTCCTTCTTCTGCCAATTTATTTTCTCTGTTACATCTTCCTGCAGCTTGTGCAATTGAATCAAGTCCCGCAAGTGCACGATAGACGACAGGAAAATCTATGTCAACGCCCGCTTCAACAAGTTGTGTACTGATAACACGAATCGACTTTTTTTCTCTCAGTTTCCGTTTAATTTCAGAAATTATTTCGCTTCGTTCTTCACCGCACATAAATGCGGATAGATGAATTGTTCCTTCAGGCATTAAGGAATGAAGTTTTCTGCAATCGGATCGTGTATTAACAATACAAAGTACTTGTTCATACTTTAACAATTCAGATGCAATTTCTTCCCATTCTGAGCGAACGTTGAAATCCTTTGGCAGTAATATTTCTACACGTTTAAATTTATCCGTCAATAGTTCGGGATTATCAATTATTGGTGTCACATTTGAGATACCTTCAAACTTATTTGCATCTGAACCGATTGTTCCTTCTAATGCTGGTTGTGTTGCAGTCATAAAAACAACGGTAACACCGAAATGTTCAGTCAATCCTTTGAGAACGGCAAGAATAGGTTTCAGATATTCTGGTGGAAGCATTTGCGCTTCATCAAGAATAATGATGCTGTTTACAAGATTATGAAGTTTTCTGCATGAGGATGTCTTGCTTGCAAATAATGATTCGAACAATTGCACATTGGTTGTTACAATAATTGGAGCATCCCAATTTTCCGATGCAAGGCGGTTTTTATAATTTTCCTTTTCTGGATCAAGGTTGCTGTGGTGTTCGATAACCTGATCTTCTCCAAACAAAACTTTCCCTGTCTTCTTTCGCTCTACTATTTCTTCATCGTTATCAGTTCCATATTTAAATACTTTCGCTGTTTGCTCAATGATACTTGTGTACGGAATTGCCATAATGATTCTTCTTGCTCCATACGGTGGGTCAGACATTCCTGTCTGACTTGATAAATACTCCGCATGCCCCAGAGCAAACGCCATCGAAGAAAGAGTTTTACCGCCGCCCGTAGGAACAGTAAGAGAAAAAAATCCTGATGGTGATTTTGCTTTGCTTCTGCATTGTTCAAGAATTTCATTTCGCACTTTATTGATTTCTGAATTAGATTTTTTCTCATCCATATATGAATTGAATCGTTTTTTCAACTCAAAAATCGACAAATAATTCCCTCTACCCTCAAATTGCTCAGGATTCATGTATCGTTCTGTATCAAGAAAATCTGCATCAACGAGTGAAGAGAAAAGCATTCGTACCCACAAATGGATACTTTCTGATGCCTTTCGAAATTTTTCTTTTGAATCGGCTCGTAAATAAATTGAAGGTATTGTTTGCGGTGAAGGTTTATCGATAAATTGTTTTGCGCCATCAAGATTTCGTATCACATCAAGATCATCGGTATTTAGTATGTTTGACTCTTTATACAAACGATTTGAAAGATTACCGCCTGCTTCATCTGGATACCAGTCCGCCAATCCTGCATGATGTCCAGCAATTGCATAAGCAAGAAGTTTTGCAGCGGATGAAAACTTTGAAGTTAAACGCTCAATTACCAGAACAGCTCCAGCCGTACTATGATTAGGTCTATTTCCAAAATTTTCAATATGAGCATCAATGTTATAACCCGTTTCTTTGCTTAAATATTTTTGCCATGCGGGGTGAAATTTTCCAAGATCATGCCAATAACCAAGAAGTTCACCCCAATCTTTGTTTCCAAATAGCGAAGTAAATTCACCCGTCTTTTTTGCTGTATCGTTGAGATGATTTTCCAATAAATGTGGTTCAGCCCAAGATTCATCTTTGTTTTTCTTTACATGCGCAACAAACTCTTTCAACATCGTACACTCCTGTCAATATTTCCGGCGTTGTTCCTGCCCTGATAATAAAAATTCCCTTGTCTCAATGTCCCCATTATTCTTCATTTGTCTTCGATAAAAATCAAATCCCTCTGTTCCGCGGTAAAGACAAAATCCAAAAAGTGTGCCGAGGCTTTCCATCACCGCTCCATAACCTGTTTCGCCATAGTCAGGATTACGAACGCAAATAAGGTTGAAATCATCCAGCAGATCCCATGGTTGAAGTGTATTAAACTGTTGTGCGGCAGCAAAAAGGTACTTCCAAAGAGAAAGGGAAACTCCCGGTACGATTGGTTTCACAAATACGTTCCTGTTAATGATCGAAAAATGATTATCGTGAACCTTGATTTACTTTTTTCGAGATCCGAAAATTTTAGAGACTTCTCAAAAAGTCTTTATGAGGGGCGAAATAGGAAATGCGTTGTAAAATTTCGATAAGGTAGATAAACTCAGAGGGGAAAACAAGGTGATAAAAATACCACGAAAAATAAAAGTTGGCGTTTGAGGTCATCGGAAAATGCACGCGGCAGGATACCGAAAATCATTTCACTTCAGGATCATTAAACACTTGTTATGGCTGCATATAGCGTAAGAGATAATGGTTTTAACAAATTTGAAACCACATTTATTCACTACTTTGCAGAAAATGATTACACGCCGCAAGCGTCGGGGAATTGTACCCTAAGAGATTAAAAGTTGGCGTTTGAGGTCATCGATTGGGGTACGCAACAGTATACCGAAAACATTTCACTTCATGATCATTCACCATACCGCACGCCTGCATATAGGCGTAACAAATGGTGGAACCGACAAATTTGAAACCCCGTTTCTTCAAGTCTTTGCTCATAGCATCCGATTCCGGAGTGGTCGCAGGAATGTCTTTAATAGAGTGTCGCTTATTGATAATCGGTTTCCCTCCCGCAAACTGCCAGATGTATGTGTCGAAACTGCCAAACTCCTTTTGCACTCGCAGGAATGCTTCGGCATTTGTCATCACTGAAGAGATTTTCAATTTATTCCGGACGATTCCAGCATTGGCAAGGAGTTGCTTTATTTTAGAAGCATCGTACTTGAGAATTTTTTTCGGATCGAAGTTGTCGAATGCTTTTCGATAATTGTCTCTCTTACGAAGAATCGTAATCCAACTAAGTCCGGCCTGCGCACCTTCTAGATTCAACATTTCGAACAGTTTCCGGTCATCGTGCATGGGAACTCCCCATTCGAGATCGTGATACAGTTGATACAGCGGATCATTTCCCGCCCAGTGGCAACGCTGTTTCATTATTTTACTCCAAGAAATTTATTTAGCCGTGATTGCTGTCGGCGGTGATGACGGTAGTGCATTGGAATTAACTGAAACCACTCCCGGGCATTTAAATATCCAAATGCCGGATGCTCCGTCTTTTGTGATTGCGATGCGCTTTCCACCGCCGGTTGTATCTCTTTCATCACACGAAGAACACCGCGAAGCCGGTCAGCGATTTCATTTTTACCCGAAGGTTGTTTCGGCGTATAGGTTGGCGAAGGCGGTACCTGGATTCTCATCGGCGGAATATTTCCAAAAAAATAGATGATCCTTCCAGGAGGTTTTTTCCCACCCTGCATTTCTACTCCCCGTTTGTCTGTACAAAGCCGAATCTGTTCCAAATGAAAGGACATTGCCGATTGGATCAGGTGTTCATAGACCTGACCGATTGACCATTGCCGATCATCCGGTTTACGCAAAAACTGTTCGTCAGTATATCGGTTAATATCTTCAATCCACAAGCTGGCGATTGTTTCACACTGTCGGTAATATTTTTCTAAAGACATGATGGTGCCCATTGGTTATGAACTATGTACTGCGTTTCGCTTAGTGCGATACTGGAGCTGAACAAGCCCGGTGTCGAATGCGCGGCTTGAGATCAGCGATACGTTTTCCTGTGCAGCCGTTTCTTTAAATAGCCGGATTCCTTTTCCCAACAGCATGGGCATGATGGAAATGACATATTCGTCAATTAAGTTCTCCCGCTGCATCAATTGAACAATCTCCGCACCGCCATCTACAAAGATATGTTTCCCGTCTTCCTGTTTTAGGCGCTCGACGAGCGAGCTCAGGTCATCTCTGTAAAAAATAATATTTTTTTCCTTCGGACGGTTGCTGCGCGTTATAATATAACATGTTTTGTCTGCATGTGGATAAGGAATACCAAATGACAATACTTTGTCATACGTTTTCCGGCCGAGAATTACAGTATCAACTGATGCGATAAATTCCGCATAACCGTAGTCTTCTCCCGGTTTTTCAACACAGGAGAGCCATCCGATATCGCCATCCTCACCGGCGATGAATCCGTCCAAACTCATTGCAATGTAGAGAATTACTTTTCGACGATCATCCGTCATTGAGCAGAACCTCCGTGGAGCGTTAACAGTTTGGACGTATAGTGTCCGAATGAAATCATACCGTCACCTAATTCAAAAAAGATTTGCAGTTCCGGCATGTGCATTGCCAGTTGATTCGCATTCTGCGCAGCTTCCAACGATTCCCATTCACAATAATCGACAAATGTAGCCGGCGAATCAGTCGAACGAAGTGTGTGCAGGGACGTAAATCCCGGAAAATTTTTTACAACAGCATGTGCCATCGGCTGTTGCTCAAGAAATTTGGATAGCTGTTCTTCTTTTACTTTATAGACAACAACTTCGAAAACAGGTGATTTCATATTTCTCCTTATGTATGGTTACGTTGTGATGAGAATAAGATACGATAGTGGCATGACAGCAGTATGTCGGCAGTGAATAATTATTTTATTACCACCGGCTGCCGAATGATTGTTTTTAATTTTTCGGAGGCGCTTTTACGGGGATCGTTCAGATATATTTCGTGATGTTTGCCGGTCCGCGTATATCCTTGCTTGGCAATAAACGTATGTAGTCTATCAATCGTCGGCCCTTCAGCACTGTACGGTCCGACATGTAAAATTTGTGCACATTTCCCTTCGTCATAAGTGCCAAAAGTGAGTTTATCCAATGCAACGGGATTCTTTTTTTGCCGTACAATCTCAACGGCATTCTTAAAAACTTCTGCGGTTACAAACTCCGGCTGCATGATCATCATCCGCCAAAGCCAGTCTTCTTTTTTCTTGCTGCTAAACTGTTCCATGTTCGGTACCCACCACAATCCTTCCAACGGCAAAACTGTGTAGTCAATCCCATTTTTCTGCTTCTTGTAGAAAAATTTGATGGTGTAGGAAACGATATATAATGCTTCAACCGCCTCTCCATATTCTTTCACTGTATTGGGATCCCCTTTGCCATCAATTAACACATAGCTCATGGAAGGAACCTCGACGATGGAAATACTCTTTGTTGATGGAGTATATAATGAATGAAACTCTTTCTTATAATCGATTTTTTTCATGCCAATCCTCCTGCAGAATATTATTCTGAATGACGATCCCGAGGATAATTTTACGGATGAGATATGCTAGCGCAAATGGAATTTTTGTCAAGATCATTATTTCCTCCTCCGGATCGATTCGTTTAACACCACAAATCTACAAAAGCGGTGTGACAACCCTATGTCAGCAGGAAGTGAAACGCGAAAAGTTTTTAGGACAAGAATAGTTTACCTATTCCGCACAGTGGTGTCCCCAAAAAAGGAGGATGTCCGGAGAAGAGGTTGGAAGGTGAGGGTTTCAGTTCACATCAATCTATTATTGGGGTATAGCAATTCTCAGCACCCAATTACAGGAATGGCATTATTCGTAAAGGTTCAGAAGTTTTGTTAGAGTGGATCGTACATTTGTTCGAAATGTTGATGGAGAAAGAGCTTCCGCTTTGTCGCCCCACCGAAGCAGCCAGGTGATGATTGCGCTTTCACTGGAAGATTCAATAGTAAGAACGACGTGATTTTTTTTGGATTGAGTTTTGATGATCCTATACGGTGGCTGCTCCTTTATCCAGCGAAAAATCGTTCGGTCAATTTTAATCTGATACAACGATTTCACCGATTGATCTTCTCGCGCCAGTTGTGAAAATCGGAAATTTTTCGGACGTTCAAACGCTTTCGATGTCACTAACACTGCTTCCATTCTGTCCAGACGAAACATCCGCAGATCTTTTCTTAAATGGTCGTAACCGGACATTGCCCAATTGCCGTAGAAATTCGTCAACGCATACGGATCAACCTCTCGCACCATCGGCTCAGTTGTTTCGGAATACCGTTTATAATACCGAAATGCCAGACTTTTCTTTTCCATGATCGCTCGACGAATCATGTGCATAGCGTCATTGCGGTTTCCTTTTGTGTTTTGCATCCCTGAAAAAAAAGTGATGTAACTTTTTAAGTACACAACTTCTTTTTTAAGACTCTTTGAAAGCGATGCATGTATTTTATTCTCGGCAGAACGTGCTGCCTTTTTATACTGTGCATCAAATTGTTGTCCCACAGCATCTGCACCAAGAATCAGCAGCAGTGCTTCATCCTTTGTAAAGCTGACCGGCGGCAGAAAATAATCGTCGTCGATGGTATATCCTTCACCCGCTTTTCCATGCACAGGAACATTCGCTTCCATCAGCGCCAGTACATCCCGGTAAATGGTCCGTTTAGTCACATCAAAGCGTTCTGCCAGCTTTGCAGATGTTATTGACGGATTAGATTGAATCTCTAGAAGTATAGCAAACAGGCGGTCGGTACGATTCATGGGATGATACAACGCGGGTTACGCGATAACTTTGTATTTCTTGAGCATTGTTTCGATTATTTTTGAGGAGATAGGTTTAGGCAAAAAATCGTCAGCTCCGCACGAATGAGCAATTTCCCTAATCTCATCCGGGTTGATCAACGACGACATCAGCAATGCCGGAACATTTGGTGCAATCAGTTTCATCTGTTTAATAGCATCGGATCCGTTCTTTTCCGGCATAATCTGATCGATAAACACTATGTCCGGAATTGCAGCTGCAAATTTATTCACCGCCTCATTGCCGTCTTCAGCATAGATAACACCGATTGCGAATTCCGATACGATCGCTCCAATAATCAATCTATTCGACTCTGCGTCATCAACGACTAGGGCTTTTTTCATTGGTTGCGATTCCCGTTCACGGTTATGATGAGTGTATACAGTTCGCCAGCCAGCACGGTCCTATCCAAGCACGCGTAAATACTCTTCGAGAGAAATTACTCCCGACACAAGTTTTTTTGCAGCATCAAATCGGATCGATTCGAATCCTTTCTTCGTCGCCATCTCTTTTACTTTAATGGGTGATGACTGATGGAAAATTTGATCTTTTAATTCTTCGTCAACCACCAGAATCTCATGAATTGCGGTCCTTCCTAAATATCCATCCCCTCCGCACACATCACATCCGCGGCCGCGATAGAGTATGATGGAATCCTCTAGTTGCGCCAATCCTGCGGCGTTCAACATATGCCGGGTGGGCTTGTAACTTTCCTTACAATGCGTGCAGATTTTTCTGACCAGCTGTTGATAAATTACTCCGTTCAGCGTTGCGGCAAGCCATGGCGGGGGGATGCCGAAATTAATCATTCTTGGAATACTCGCCAAGGCATCGCTTGCCAAAATTGTACTGACAACCATTGTTCCAGTTAATGCCGCTTCCGCTGCGGATGCTCCAGCATCGGCATCGCGAATTTCACCGAGAAAAATCAGATCCGGATGCTGCCGGAGCACAGCACGCATCGATGTGGCATAATCCATTTTTTGGTCGCTCTCTACCTGCACCTGACTTGCAAATTCCAGGCGGTATTCCACCGGCTGTTCAACGGTAATAATATTTTTTTGAGAATCACGCAGTTCGTTCATACATCCGTACACGGTGGTCGTTTTCCCTCCGGAAGAGGGACCGGCAATCACCAGTAAACCGCGCGGACGATGCAACAAGTATCGAACAAGTACCAAATTTTCAGATGAAAAACCAAGATCGTCAATATCAAGCGAATGACTCGATTTTTTCAAGATCCGGATTGAGAAACGTTCTCCGTCAACGGTCGGAAGAGTACTGACACGCATATCGAAGCTAAAGGGACCGTAATTAGAAACGTACCGTCCCTCCTGCGCTTTCTTTTTATCAAACATGTTCAGGCTGCCTCGCGACCGCATTACGTTGCAGATCGATTCGGACATTTCCTTCGGCAGCGCAATGGCATTCTTCAATACGCCGTCGATGTTGAACCGCACGCGGAACTCCTGTTCCATCGGTTCAAAATAAATATCCGTCGCACTTTCTTTAATCGCCCGGATGATAATTTCGTCAACCAGCACATCCGCGTTGGGCAGTCTTCCCGTCTTATGCAGTTCTATAACTTTTTCTTTCCCACGTTTCCGGATATCCAGCGATTCAATCTGTAGTTTGGAAGGAATTGAAAGATATTCATTCACTGCGTCAGCGGTCTCTTTCATAATCACCGTTTCGAACGCAGACCGTTTAACGGCGACCGGAATAATAAAGACTTTCACATCGCGTCGCATTGCGTCCAGCACTTCCTTATACGGAGGATTGATGAACGCCACAGTCAATTCCACGCCGCTGCGAATAAGCGGAAGGGCATTGTATTTTTCCAGAAAATGTTCCTGCAGCTGTGTGTTGTTCGCAGAGATAATTGCCGGGGTTAGATTAACGTATGGGATTTTAAATTCTTCCGACATGGTGGTTGCAAGAATTTCTTCGTTAACTCCGAGTGTATCCACAAGCACATGAGTACAGGTATGCTCATCCGACTCCGCCATCATCCGCTGGAATTTGTCGAACTTCACCTTGTCGATATATCCTTTTGAAAAAAGGAATTTTGCTATCCGAACATCTTCATCTCTGATCATAGTTTACTCGAAGAGTTTATCGATATCGGATTGGGTAACGGCGTTCGAATGTTGTTCGGCCTGAGTATGCATCTGTTGCACTTCAATAATTCTCATCAATTCCTCTTCGGAAAAGCTCGGAAAAGGATTGGCGCTCGATTCAAACCGCTGAATACGAGAAAGGGCTGTTGTTTTCATCAGTTGTTTGCCGCAGGAACCGCAGTAGGAATCCATCAAGGAATTAAGAAAACCGCATCGGCAGCGAATCACTGTTAACTTCGTTCCACAAGTGGTACACTCTGCCGAAACGCGGGGATTGTCGTTACCGCACGCTGAACAAATCATATCGTGCTCCTTTCCAGGTTCAGAAGTTTTTGCATGATTTCGGTGATTTTTGAGGGCACATACGGTTTCACCAAATAAAAACTTGCCCCTTTCACTTTTGCTTCTTGAACCACCTCAAGATTCGATACGGCCGAGACGATCACGACAATCGCATCCGACTTCATTCCTCTGATCTCTTTCAACACTTCCATGCCGGACATTCTTGGAAGCATGTTATCAAGGAAGGTGATGGTCGGTTTTGCACTCTGAAATTTGGCAAGCCCTTCCACTCCATCTGCAGCAAAATGGACTTTGTTAATTCCCATTTTTTTGAAGGTCATAGCAAATAACGTCCGGATGTGATCCGAATCGTCGACAACAAGTACCGAAACATCGTCAATTTTCATAATTATTGTGTAGAACGTGTGACGCGTTGAATTTCATCTAACGTGGTTAAACCGGCAATAACTTTTTTCAAGCCGTCGAAACGCAAATCGCGGAATCCGTTTTTTACCGCCACTTCACGGAGCTTATTCGTTGTTTCATTTTTAAAGATCATGTTTTGAATCTCTTCGGTCACCATAAATACTTCGTGAATCGCGATCCGACCGGTGTACCCCTGATAATTGCATTTTTTACAGCCGGTACCGCGGAAAAACGGAGCGCGGCCGGACAAACCGCTCAGTCCTGCCTTATAAAAGACCTCTTCGGTCGGCTGGTATTCATCCTTACAATAGTCACAAATTTTGCGCACCAACCGTTGCGCGACAACGCCGATTAATGCCGGAGCAAGCCAGTATGAGGGAACACCCATGTTGATCAGTCGGGGGATAGCACCGACAGCATCGTTGGTATGTAGCGTGCTGAGCACCAGATGTCCTGTCAGCGCCGCTTCGGTAGCAGTAATTCCCGTTTCGGAATCCCGAATTTCGCCGACGAGCGCAACATCAGGATCTTGACGCAAAATAGCACGCAATGCACTCGCAAACGTCAGATCGCGATCGGGATCGACGTTCACTTGATTGATTGTATCTACCTGGTACTCAACCGGATTTTCTACCGTAACGATATTTTTTTCAACTGATTTAATATGGTTGATCGCCGCATACAATGTCGTACTCTTTCCGCTTCCCGTCGGTCCGGTTACCAGCAGCAGTCCGTTCGGTTGATTAAGCAGATGTTCAAACATCGCAAGATTATGTGCCGCAAGTCCCAGTTCGGTGATCTTTTTATTGATCGAGCTTTTATTAAGAATGCGAAGAACAATTTTTTCGCCGTGAGAGGTCG
>JALNZH010000406.1 GCA_023229405.1 Bacteroidota bacterium | reverse complement strand
TACGACGTTCCGTTGACTAGCGCTGTCGTTCCATCGCTGCTGGCAAACGCGATCACTATTGGTGATGCGGTTGTGCCAGCGGCACGAGTCCGGAACGTGGTCCCACCATCGGTCGAATACTTGTAACTGGTAATCGCTGCACCACCATCAGCGCCAGCCGTGAACGCAATCGACAACGATCCGTCTGATGGTGTGATTGCCGTGATCGTTGGCGCACTCGGCGTTGTGCGCGGAGCGGCCGCAGTCGTAGACGATGCTGTTCCGTCACCGACAACGTTGACTGCCAAAATTTGTACGTTGTATGAGGTGCCGTTGACCAGTGCTGTGGTTCCGTCGCTGCTGAGAGTCGAGATCACTAATGGTGATGCGGTTGTGCCAGCGGCGCGGGTTCTAAACGTAGTTCCACCATCGGTCGAATACTTGTAACTAGTGATCGCTAAACCATTATTTTCACCCGCCGTAAATGCGACAGACAACGAACCATTTGACGGAGTGATTGCTGTGATCGTTGGCGCACTCGGAACCGCGGCTGGAGTTGCCGCTGTTGTAGAGGATGCTGTTCCGTCACCGACAACGTTGACTGCCAAAATTTGTACGTTGTAGGACGTTCCGTTGACCAAAGCTGTTGTTCCGTCGCTGCTGGCCGTCGTGATGACAATTGGTGATGCGGTTGTACCGGCGGCGCGGGTTCTAAACGTGGTTCCGCCATCGGTCGAATACTTGTAACTCGTGAGCGCCGAACCGCCATCAAACCCAGCCGTGAAGGCGACCGACAATGACCCATCTGAAGGAGTAATCGCCGTGATCGTTGGTGCACTTGGTATCGTGCGCGGAGTCGCCGCAGTCGTAGCAGAGGCAGCCCCGTTACCGGCAGCATTGATTGCCCGAATCTGCACGTCGTATGAAGTCCCATTGACGAGAGCGCCAGCTCCACCGCTAACAGTGGTAATAACTATCGGAGAAGCAGTGGTTCCCGTGGCACGAGATTTGAAAGTTGTTCCACCATCTGTGGAGTACTCATAATTCGTGATCGCCGAACCACCAGTAGCACCCGCAGTGAAGGCCACCGACAACGAAACATCATCAGGTGTGATCGCCGTGATCGTTGGTGCACTAGGTGTCGTGCGCGGAGTGGCAGCAGCCGAGACGATCGACGCCGTACCAGTGCCAACACTGTTGGTCGCACTCACGCGGAATGTATAGGAGGTGCCGTTGGTCAAACCAGTAACAGTCGCACTTGTTGATGTCGAAGTTCCATCGGCAAATGTTGCCCACGACACACCATTATTAAATTCGACGACATAATCGGTGATTGCCGCACCACCATTGGTAGCCGGTGCTGACCATGTCAGTGAAACTTGCGTGTTGCCGGGTGTGCCGGCCACTGCCGTCGGCGCATTTGGCACCGTTGCGGGTGTCACGGAACCAGAAGCTGTAGAGAAATTACCGGTGCCGGCGGCATTTACTGCAGCCACTCGGAATGTGTAGTCCTGACCGTTGGTCAATCCAGTCACGGTGGCGTTCGTCGATGTCGAAGTACCGTCGGCAAAGGTCGTCCAAATCGACCCGTCTGGCGAAGATTGGACGACGTAATCGGTAATTGCCGAACCGCCACTACTTGTCGGTGCCGTCCAAGTCAATGACACCTGTGTGTTTCCTGACGTACCCGACACGCTCGTCGGCGGTCCAGGTGTAGTTCGAGGTGTCACTGCCGCGGAAATCGCTGAAATAGCACCCGTACCAGCAGCATTAACCGCGCTTACCCGGAACGTGTACGACGTGCCATTTGTCAAACCGGTAACTGTGGCCGCAGCCGATGTAGAAGTGCCGTCCGCAAATGTGGCGAAGCCAGATCCGTCATTGAATTCGACTACGTAATCGGTAATCGCCGAACCACCATCACTTGGTGCTGTCCAGGTCAACGATACTTGCGTATTACCGGAGGTACCAGACACATTCGTTGGTGCACTTGGAGTTGTACGCGGCGTGGCAGCGGTCGTTGCAGATGGTGCGCCATCGCCATTTGCGTTGACCGCCAAGATTTGGACGTCATACGAGGTGCCGTTTACTAACGCGGTTGTCCCGTCGCTACTAGCAAAGGCGATCACGATTGGTGATGCTGTGGTGCCGGCGGCGCGAGTCCTAAATGTTGTACCGCCGTCGGTCGAATACTTGTAACTGGTGATCGCCGAGCCACCATCAAATCCAGCGCTGAATGCGACCGACAAAGCCCCACTACTAGGGGTGATTGCCGTAATCGTTGGCGCACTCGGAACTGCGACAGGTGTGGCCGCAGTTGTTGACGATGCCGCACCGTCACCAGCAACGTTGACCGCCTTGATCTGAATGTTGTATGAAGTTCCGTTAGCCAGCGCTGTGGTGCCATCGCTGCTTGCTGTTGTGATCACCAACGGTGATGCGGTTGTGCCAGCGGCACGGGTTCTGAATGTGGTTCCGCCGTCGGTCGAATACTTGTAACTGGTGATCGCCGAACCGCCGTTGAAACCGGCACTAAAGGCCACCGAC
>JALNZH010000055.1 GCA_023229405.1 Bacteroidota bacterium | reverse complement strand
ATTAATACCAGCAACATAACTCAACAATTCCTTCGATGCCATGTTCAGATCGACCCCGACGTAATTCACGCAGCTTTGGACGGTCTCTTCCAGTTTTTTCTTCAACAGTTTCTGATCCACGTCATGTTGGTATTGTCCGACGCCGATCGATTTCGGATCGAGCTTTACCAGTTCGGCAAGAGGATCCTGCAAGCGTCGACCGATGGAGATCGCACCGCGGACGGTCAAGTCCAATTCCGGGAATTCATCGATCGCCACTTCGCTGGCGGAATAGATTGATGCTCCCGATTCGCTCACGATCACTTTCACCGGTTTCTTTTTGATCCCTTTCAGTGCTTCGGCGATGAACTCGTCCGTTTCGCGGCTAGCGGTGCCGTTGCCGATGGCGATCAGTGCAATGGAATATTTTTCAATCATTTTCTGAACGATCTTTTTTGCACTCTCGCGCTGCGCTTCTCCTGATGTGTGCGGAAAAACGGCGATATACTCAGAGAATTTTCCCGTATCATCCATCACGGCGATCTTGCAGCCGGTACGGAATCCCGGATCGACGCCGAGCGTCGGCTTCATGCCGGCAGGAGATGCAAGCAGCATTTCGCGTACGTTCGCCTCAAATGTTTTAATCGATTCCAGATCGGCGATCTCTTTTTTGGAGAGCCGTACTTCGCTGACAATGGTTGTTTTCATCAGCCGGTCGAACGCATCCTTCAGCATGGTTGAATAGTACGCGCGCACTGCATCGATCTGCGACTTGCTTTCCTGCGATTCCAGATAATGGTGGACGAATTCATCGCTGAACTGTACGGAGAAGGAGACGACCTCTTCCGCTTCTCCGCGGCGCATAGCGAGCATATTGTGCGGCTGGATATCCTTCACTTTGAATTTATAATCGCGATACATCTCATATTTCGTCGTGCCGACGGGGAATTTCTTTTCGTCGATGGTCGACACGAATACGCCTTCAGTCAACAAGTGTTCGCGGATGTGCTGACGGTATTCCGCTTTTTCAGAGATCTCCTCAGCAAGAATATCCGCTGCGCCGGCAAGCGCTTCCTGAATCGTCTTTACTTCCAATTTCTTCGACAGATATTTTTCCGCCTCTTTTTCAAGATTCACCCGTTTTGCGTCGGGATTGTTCTTCGCTTTAATCCACTCTGCCAGTGGTTCCAATCCTTTTTCTTTAGCAATCGTTGCACGCGTCCGCTTCTTTGGTTTGTACGGCAGATACAGATCTTCCAACTCGGTCTTGGACAGACATTCCTGGATGCTCTTCTTTAATTTTGGAGTCAATTTTTTTTGATCGTCGATCGATTTCAGAATGGTCTCTTTTCGTTCTTCCAGTTCTAAGAGATAATCAAAGCGGTCGAAGAGATTGCGCAATTGCGTTTCGTCCATCTCGCCGGTTTTTTCCTTGCGGTACCGGGCGATAAAGGGAATGGTGCCACCGTCTGCGCGGAGTTCGAGTGCGGATGCGACTTGTTTTGGTTGAAGGGATAGTTCCTGGGAGAGAAGTTTCGGAATATCTAGCATAGGGAAAAGAGAAAATAATGTGGAAAATGATTTCAATAGTGTTTTTTCGAACGAGTCTTGGTCTACACATCGTTTGCGATGTGAGAAATCTGATGGTTGTAACAAATTTCTCACTCGCATCAAACCAAAATGAGCGCGGGACTCGCCACGAAGTGGCCCCTTCGGGGAAATGACACTATTGTTGTATATGCACGGAGTACAAACAAAGCACCGCAGAAATTAACCGGCATTTCTACGGTGCGCTATAAAGATAGAAGAGAATTGGTGAAGAACAAAAAGAAAAATGTGAAAAGACATCAGCCTTCGACAGTTACACTGTCTGAAGAATGTTTAAGGCGATAGTTAAACTATCGCCGTGATCAGTATCCGACAATGAAAATGTCGGATAACGGCACAAAGAACACGGATGAGATGAAATAGTACAAACAAAGCACCGCAGAAATAAAAACATTCCTGCGGTGCTTTGTTACGCTAGATGAGAATTAGTGAATTACATAAGATTACTTCACGAACATCATCTTTCTGACCTGAGAGAACGTTCCTGATGTGAGTTTGTAGATATACATGCCGCTGGATAAACGGGACGCATCAAATTCGACATCATATCTTCCGGATTCCTGATGATTATTGACCAATGACATCACTTCTTTACCGAGAACATCATAGACTTTTAGTGATACTGGCCCGGCAGCCGGTAAAGCGTAACTGATCCGAGTTGTAGGATTAAACGGATTGGGATAATTTTGTGACAATGCATAATCCTTAATTTCCAAACTTCCTTTAAATCCGGTTTTTGTCCGTTGTGATGCTGTCTTCCCTAAATTAATTATCGATTCAGTGTTGTATCTATTGCTCAGTGCATACTGAACTCCAGAGTATGCATTTACGACTAACCGCAATCGCACAACCCTGTTGCCAATACCAGCTGTAGTAATTTCATACCCGACATTATTATATTGTGCTATGTATTCAGATGAAAACGTTACGTTGTCATACTCACCGATTATGGCGTTAGTATTAGCGTCAACCAATTGTATTTTAAAGTTGACCGTCTTACCACCCGCAAGTACTTTAGCAGTAAAAGCCGAATCTGTAATGCCATATTGTACGCTATAGAGTAAATTTGAATTGTTTGACAATTCAATCGGACTGGACACAAGATTTGCATTTAATGTTTCTGTTGTGTGATTTTTAATAGTGTCAGGATTACCTTCAAAATTGACAGGTTCACCGTTCACCAAAATATCCCCTACTGCAAAATAGAATTGGGCTGTGGAATCTCTTACAATTCCTTCTCTGCCATTGTTCACGGCAGAAAATTGCTGCTTAGAAAATTGGGACAGATTATTATCAGATAGTCTGAGATGATACGGCGCCGATGTCGATGCATCAAGCATTAAGCCATACATATCTGAAAATGAGGTTCCATTGCTGAGTTGTGCATCTTTTCCGTTGATGATTGTTGTGCCATTTTGGAAATCGCCAATTGCTCCGGTGCTTATTCTATATTTTGCAACCCCTGTTGAAGTAGACCATGATATTGCATGGGTAGAATCTTTTATGCCGGTACTGTTTTTGTTAATATTTACTGATGTGACATTGTCGCCGTACACTTCAAATGTATTGGGAGTTTGCTGATTATTGTATACCACTCTCCGCGCCCAGGTTCCTTGTACAGCCTGTGCTTTTCCCATTCCACCTTCTTCCTCTTCAAATCTTTTACCGATCCATACAATTCGCGAGTAAAATTCATTGGATGCTCCGCCTGCTATTTTATAGGATATGACAGAGGGGGAATAATTATACGTGTATCCTGAATTTGATGATATATTTGTCCAAGGACGTAAATCCCAACGGTCATTAACACGATATATCATAACTCGATAATAAATTGACGAACCTTGCGTCCACACAAATGGAAAATACCAATGGCCATCACCCGTTGATGGATTATCATCGTCGATCGATGATGTAACGGATGGCGAAGAAGAAGAAGCGTTTGTTTCAAGAATATGACCCTTTGATGGTGCATTATCTACATCAATGCCAACTTCGTATTCTCCTATTTCCGAAATAATACCAGCGCTATAATATAATCCAGCTGTCTCAGGCGTCGATGATTGTTTCCAGGCAAAAAGAATTTTTCCGGTCGGTGTTGAAGCTACTACAGGTTGCGCATCATTAGTATACGGCGCGATTCCAACAGCCAGAATTACTGGAGTCATAGTTGTGCCCTGATAATCGAACATCCTAACTTCGATATTAGAATTACTTCCATCCTTTTTTTGATAAATAATAATTACACTATTTTCTCGTGAGGTAATCGAAGGAGATTTTGCTTCTCCGCCAACAACATCTTTTGATCCTACCAATGTCCATGCTCCTCCCAAAACCTTCTTTTCATACCATATTTTCCCCGCGCTTTCGTAGACAGTATGCAGACTGCCGTCTCCGGTGCGAAGGATTTTACGTTGTCCGCCATTAACGAGACCTGATGTTGCGCTTGATGCGAGTTGGGCTTTGTAGTTGGCTGTGTATGTTTGATGTTGAGTTGTGATAACTGTTCTTGGATTTAAAGTAGTTCCATTTTCCCAATTTACAAACTTGTAGGTAACACCATTTTGTGTCATATCCGGTGCAGATAAACTTACTGGAGTCTCTGATCGATAACTATTTGTTGTATTGCTTAATACAACTCCATCTCCTTGCTGTGTATATGTAATGTTACACCCTTTATCAAAGTTGGCGGTAAATGTTAAGCCGTCTGTGTATGCATCCCAGATTTCGGTAAAATTAGTTTTTTGTTGTAACCCAGTAGTCCAAGTATCAGTTTGATTATTGGGTCTTGTGTGCTTAAACAAGCGCTGGTAATTGTCGAACATCTGTTCTTTTGCTTTTAACGTCCTTAGGTTCGACATCCAAAGTTCTGTGGTTGAATATGCACCCCCAAGCGACGTTGTATTAATATCGGAGTTATTGATATTCACAATGCCGCCGTTAAAATCATTTTTCACGTACATTGTTGCGTTGCCGTATGAAGTTAAGGGGGACATTTTATTGGAGCTCAAATTCATCAATCCGATTCCTGCATTACGTTGTACATCTGTTATATATGACTTGTGAACTAAAGCAGAAATAAAATCTGACATTAGGTTTTGTTTTTCCGCTATAACATTTGATATGTTCGCGTACGATGTTTGGAATGTTTCGTCATTTGCAGGGTCATAAAAATCAAAAAATGCGTTTGCAACGGTATATTCATGTTTATATCCATCAGGGCCAATGACGGGCTTATTATTTTCTCCGTTCACATACCATTTTGATGCCGAATATGGATTTGAAGGATTTGCCACCCATCCAATAACTGCCAACTCATAAAAATTTGCCCAACCCTCAATATATGCCTGTGAAGAATTTTGTTGAACCACATCTGGGTTGTGATTAAAAGGAGCCAATCCGAGTCCATACTCTGCAAGAGTAACTGGCCAATCGCCTCTCTTTTGTTTCATGATAAAATGACCATATTCGTGATAAACAGTTGAACGATTTAGATTTGTCAATACATACTCATTAATATAGATTGCATTTTCTGTCATTTGCGGATTCAAACCTAAAAATTTCAGTGTCACCGTAAAAGGATCCCACCACGATGAAAATGTATTATCCATTGTAGTCGTTACAAATGGCCAGAAGAAACTTCCTGTATTATTTTGTATTGTAAAAGCATCTACAATTGTAGTTTGCATGGGATATTTAACAATGCATTTCGCAGGGGTAAATCCATTCGCAATAGAAAAATCTGCCGCTTGATTTGCGAGTAAAAATATTTTTGAGAATTTATTTTGATCTTCATCTAATTCGAAATTAAGATCAATTGAAAAATCCCTCCACCGTCAAAATCACAGGGAATCCCAGGAGGACAGGGTGAAAAAGGACCGACTTTGCCAATGCCAACAATGCTTTTAAAAGTGGAGCGTGTTGTTGTTACTCCACGCATTTCGATCTTGGAATTTTCAAAGAATATACGTGTAACCACTTGTGTCGGAGTATTTCCGAATCCTTGACTGTAATATCCGCTGCTGTTCGTCGATGTTTCGTAAGTCTGGGTCGGGAAATAGGTTTCTATCCTGATGCGTGCGTTTTGAAGCGGCATCAATACCAATTGTCCACCGCTATTGTAGTCTTCGTATTTGACATAACCGCTCACACTTTGAGCATTGAGAAGTGATTGCCATAAGTATAAAATCAGAAATATTACATAATATTTTTTATCAATCGTACTAAACATAAAGTCTCCATTGTTAAGGAAATAGTATTGAGAAAAAATTGTTATTTGATGTACTGCACATATCCTGTTTTGTTATACGAACCACCGTTTATTACAGCTGTTATTTGGTACACATAAGAACCAGTGGCGACATAAATTCCGCTACTATTTTTACCGTCCCAAAAAACAGACTGATTGCCAGCAGATTGAGTTTGATTGTTGAGCAATGTTCGAATTTCTACTCCCCCGGTCGTCATGATTTTAAATGTTACAGTGCCGCTGTACCCTATTTCATAATTTAATGTAATTCCTTCCGGCTCATTCCCACCCATTGATACCGTTGCAACAAGCAAAACAGTTGCCAAAATATTGCGAAGTGTTGTTTTCATACATTTCTCCTTTTAATTCTTTATGGTTATATTATAATTGAAAACAGAAAGAGCATACCTGTGCGCAGTTTACGCAGTATGAAAAGGTTGCAAGCCTTGACTCAATTTGTTTTCGTTCTGCCCGATGCAGTGTTGGTAGCATTGCATCGGGTTTTATTTCTCAGTGCGAAATTATTCTCCTTTCTTTTTTCTATCTGCCATGAACAATGTATGTTTTACCGTTGTAATGGAGAGAGAGAAATATTTCTTTATTATCCGACCAACCTCTGCCGTACAAAAACCCTTCGGGATAATTTTGAAGTTGAGGAATAACAATTTGTTTCCAATCTTTACCGTTGTAATGCCAGAGTTCTTGTTTGAAATAAGTCCATATGTTATTTCCATTTATTAAACTAGCCCCCCCCATACCCTGGTAAGACATTCTTTTTAACCATTTTTTATCTACTCTCTCCCACAATCCCCGATTATCTGTAAAAAGTTTATTATTAATACCTAATATGCCTTTCCCAAATCCGTTGTCATCATAATCCGCACCTTGAATGAATTTATTTTCAACAAGGGTCCAATCACCATTCATGTCCCTCTCAAATAATTTTGTAATCGAACCTATCAAACTTCCATTCACTAAACTATCTTTGTATGCATTGACATACACTTCGCCATTATCAAGAGCCGCTATTTGACCTAGCCCTAGTCTATAATCCGTAAAATGTGGTTCTTCAATCATAAGTCCATTCTCGTATCGTGCAACTGAACCGGCTGCACCTGCAACCCATAGTTTTGTTTTCCCTTGTGGCAGAATTTCTCCAAGTCCGCCGTTAGCACGCCTGCCGGTTATCCACGGCACTTCACTCCACGTTGAGCCGTTCCATTTCAACACAATTGCAGAATCAGAATATGGCGGATCAACATACGCCCTGTCGCCAGCAAAAAAGACATTGACAGAATCAAAACCGGCAATGGCGAATAAATAATTGATATATCCTTTACCGTTGTCAAACCCGTTACGTGGGCGGTCTATACGCGGTGTCCATTGCGCTCCGTTGTAATGCCACAATCGTCCTGCTCCTACATCGCTCTGCCCAACCGCCCACACATCGTGCGGCGATGAACCCCAAATACATTGTATAGACACCTGATCTGGCGGTGCTTCAGGCACATTGAAGACCATCGTATCTATACTCCAAACGTAATCTCGTTTTGGAGTTTCTCCATTGCCGTTCCCACCGCCATTGTCATCGTCATTTGGCGGGGAAGGGCAGCCAATAAAAAGAAATGAGAGTGATAAAAAAAGTAAATGTTTCATAAAAAATCTCCAGATGATTTTATCTTTAGAACATAGTTGCAAGCCTTGACTCAATTTGTTTTCGTTCTGCCCGCAGTAGTGTTGGTATCACTGCATTGGATTTTGTTTTTATGTTGCCGGATCATCTTTTTATTTTATCTACCGTGAACGACATATGTCTTACCATATATAGTGAAATGAAAGAAATATTTCGTTGTTATCTGACCAGCCCCTGCCATATAAAAATCCATTATGATAATTTTGTAGCCGAGGAATAATTATCTGTTTCCAATCTTTGCCGTTGTAATGCCAAACTATCATATCATAATAAAATAAAATAAAAATAATATTTTCAATCACTGCTGTCCAAAATATGTTTTTACATCCACTATAAAATATTGAAAATGCACTTCATCTCTCTGACATATCTTTTAAATCGATTGCCTTTAAAGGCATGTTTTATCGACATCGTATTTGATTCTATATGATTTCGCCATCTACTTTTATCCAAATTATTTACTGTTGTTTTCTCTATTTTTAATCGAACATTATCTGCAAAACCAGTTTGTATACAGAAAATTATGAGAAAGCAGGAAGAAACTATGTTCTTCCAGAATTTGGTATCCATAAAAAATCCTTTGTCTTTAAATAATTGGTTGTTTACCGATTATGGTACGCCTTGTACCACAACGTATACCTGAGATGATATTTCACTAGGTATGAATATTTTTCCGGAACCGGTTTTAATGAATCTCAGTTGATAACCAAACTTTGTGTCATCGTTCGGTAAGCCGGGAATAACCATTTTTTGAAAATTGCTGCCATTCCAATGATAAAAATTGTACCGAGTACCTGTAATCCAGACATCATTCGCTGTAAAGACAAAAACATGTTGTCCTGTGCGCCCATGTTGTTTTAACGGTAACCCGGCGTCGGATAAATTTGTTTTTTGAAAATCCAACTGCTGTCCTTTTGATTCAAAGAGGTACGACTGATCTCCGATGATATACAGTTTCAACGAGTCGGTAATACTGCATCGCCAAACACCTATTTCGTTTGGAAAGTCTGACATGCTTAAATGAATAGGGTTACCGACAGTATCCTTGGTATCAAATAGTTTTTTCCATATGCCTTGATCATATTTCCAGCCTTGTTGAAAAAATTCACCAGTTGCAAGACTTTGATATGCTGAAGCATATATTTCATTTTTTGATATACCCGAGATGCTATAAAAACTAAACTCCGTCGGTGCTTTCTGATACACCCACTCAGCCGTATAACCATATTTTGTATAGACCATTCCGTTATCGCCTGCAGCAATAAAGTATCCCTTGCCGTCAGTCCACACAGAACGAAGTTCCCCCTGGGTTTGAAATTGATACCCTTTCCATTTTTTGGTCCGGTTATCAAATTCTGCTAGCCCGGCTAATGTAATATTATCAATACCCCAATATCCTACAGAAACCATAAAATGATCATCACCAGATACATCATTTGGTGTATGAGCAATTTCAGTATCTGTTCCATTAATATTTGTACTCCAAGAATATCCGTCCCAGTGCTTTCCCGCAAATATTCTCCATGGGGATTTCCCTTCACCGATATATCCCATCAGGTAAGCATCAGAATCCGAGAACGCATGAATACCTCCAAGAAATGAGGGGAACCATGCTACCGTATCCAATCGCCAAGTAAAATTGCGTTCACCCGCAGGAAACTCGCAGTTTTTCGGCGTTGGCGGTACAACTATCGGTGGTTTATCATCCGGGCAGCCGAGATGTAAAAAAGATGAAAGAAAAAGAATAGTAAGTATAAAACAATTAATGGGTGTTTTCATAAAGCATCCTTGGATATTATTCGCCTTTCAAAGGATTAATCGTTTGTACAGTGTAAAAGGAGGTTGACCCAAAGCCAAAGCCGCTGCTAAGACAAAGCAAATTCCATGTCACTTCGATATTTTGTCTTTTTAGCCTTATGTTATAGCTTAAACCCGTCACATATTGAGTTGCATTCTCAGGTTTTTCAACGAAATATTCGTGGACAATGTCTCCGTTTTCCGGATCAACATACGAAGTTTCGCTGGAAAAATTCACTGGATATTCACTTCCTCCTTCATACACTTTCATGTTTTCAATAGTAACTTGATTGTTGCTTCTAATTTTCAATCCGAATTTTTTTTGTGTCGGTCGATTAAAGTAAAATTTATACCATGGTGCATTCGAAGCAATTGTTGGTGTAACAGTAAAATTGATTTCGTTATTTGTAACGGAAGCCGTCAGCGTTGGAATGCCTTTCCAGCCAATATCTGAACTTTCTGAAAAACGGGAGGTGGATTCGTTAAGAACCTTTCCTTGATAAATAATCCAATTAATTGGTGAAAGTTTTTGTTCAATGATGTCTCGAAATCCTGCATCTAACCTGAGTGCGTTTGAAACGGAATTAATCTGTGCATGCAAATCGGTGTAGGCAGCAATGATATTAGCGGCCGAAATTGTTGTACTTGAAATAGTTAATGTCGGTGATATCGTCACAGGTCCGGTATACGCTACGCTAATAATAGATAATTTCATTTGGATTTTGATTGTATTGTCGAGAATCATTATGATAGGCTTCTTAAGTTGAATTGTATACTGGCTACCTTGATACGATCCCGACCATGATTTTGTAAATCCAGGGTTATTATATTGTCCTGCAATAAACCGGTTAATACCGGTTGTTGTTACAGAAAACGTAATCGGAACCGTCCGATCTGTGGAAAATGCATTGTAAAAAATGCTTGAAAGTAGCGTCAATACCATTAACGCTCTATGTAATAGCTGTTTCATAATCTTAACCCTTTCTGAATGGATTGCAAATTAATTGTTAATTAACTTGCGGGTAGCAAACAGATCAGCATCTTCCGCCGAAAGGCGGGTCAAAGGGACGCTCACATTGTCCCGACGAGAGTCGGGATCCCGTACATCGGGATTTGCTTAACGCCCGCTTATGGTGCCGCAAACATCATAGCGGGTTTTTATTTTCTAAAATTTTATCAAACTCCTTTCTCTGAAATCGTTATTGGGGAAGCATTAGTTTAATTGGTATACACCCGTATCCCAATCTCGTCATGCCAAATTCCATTTTTCGTATTCCCGCTGTATTATTGAAAATCGACCACCGAAAATAATTTTCCTTTTCAAAAAATTATGAAAGACCATACGTTCCTCCAACGAGGAAGATGAACGATCTGTCTTTTATAACCTGAACGGATAAAGTACTGTTATTCAGAAGGAGGTCATCTGTAATCAGACCAAATGCAAATTTATCCGATTCGAGTGTACGAGCGGAATGGGAATAGCTTGTTGAAACACACCTGGAGACTAAAAATGTAAAAAGAAAGAGAATGTCGGAAACACGGGGGGGGGGAATTCATCAATTTGACAGGATATTGCAGCCATTGAAATAATGTGTGTTATAGAGAAGGGAAAATTTAAATTTTTTGAAACCAATTATTGAGACACCTTAAAAGCAAACTATCGACTACAATATAAATTCAACCACCTGGTTTAACAATAACGTAAATGCGGGATATTTAAGCACCCGACGATCGAAATATGAGTAGTTTCTGCGATCGGTTCTATTGTTCCGGGATGAATTGATGTTCATGTGAAGAGTGTCATTATTATCCCATCTTCACTCCCTTCGGTATTTTATTCCCATATACTTATATCCGAAAAATTTCAAATGTGGAGCCTCGGATAGTAAAATAGATTTTTTTTCCACTTTAGGTATTATTCTCTCACGTTATGCAAAACAAGAAAAACGGTCATGGTGAGCAAGGCGCAGGCTAAGATAGTTACGTCATCCTTCTGCCGAAGGCATCCCTATCGGGAGACGCATCCTTTCCCGCAAGGATTCCTTCGGAACAAACAGCAAAGGATTTGCCCAGGATAACCTCTGATTCTGCGCCGCGTCGAACCATTTTTACCTTTCTGCGTAACATCAGTTATTCTCTCTTATTTCACAGATTTGTTAATGCTTATGGCGATAGTTGAACTATCGCAGTGATCTGTCAGCGGAACTGTCGGATAACTCAGATCGTTTTTATTCTTTGTGAATTTAATACCCCGCTGCTTGCCTGCCACAAAGTGGTTCCTTCGGAAAAGGACTATTTCGGAGCGGCGTTATAATTTTCGTTATGCCGATCTTCCGCCTGCCTCGTCATTCTTTATTGGCGGGTAGGTGTTTCGGCCTCTTGAAAAAACAGGAAAGATGCTAACATCCGTCAGCATAACGGATTTAGTATTAAAAAACAGCACTATTAGTTTCCGCGATAAATTGACACTCCGTTCAATTTTTGCTACACTTGGTCATTCATTCACCTAATAAATCATCCCTGGCAAGCATCGGGGAATTATCTACGTCACCCTGAACTTGGTTCAGGGTCTATAGCTCAGATGCCGAAACAAGTTCGGCATGACGATTCCTGTACGCCACAAGCGGCAAGGAATTAAACCCTTTTGTGATCAAGTAGAATATTTATGGCTCAACTTCCTAAAGAACGTCACATCGGTAGAGTAAAAAGTATGACCAGTTCCGCATTCGTCGTTTCACTGGACGACGATCTTTTTACGATGGAGCGGACAGTTAACGGTAAAAACTATCGTGTCGGACAGATCGGTTCGTTTATCGTCATGCCTGTCGGCGAGGTAGAAGTGGTCGGCGTGATTAACCGCGTTTATCAAGCTTCCGAACTGAATCGCGAAATGGAAGCGCAAGTAATTGGCTCGGTGAATAATGGAAAATTTCAGAAGGGTGTAGCGGCATTTCCAACACTCGGCTGTGATGTGTATATGACGGATGAAGAAGGAGTGGCAACCATCTTCGCATCGTTTGCGCAGTATGGATTTGCCGTCGGCGATATTTCCGGATTTCCTGGAGAGCGGCAGTACATCGATCCGAACAAGTTTTTCGGAAAACATATTGCGGTGCTCGGATCATCCGGTTCGGGAAAATCCACAACGGTCGCATCCATTCTTCAAAAAGTTCACATGTTCGAGAATACGCACGTAATCGTTCTGGACATTCATAATGAATATTCTTCCGCGTTCCGCGATTACGGCAATCTGATCAACATCACGGAACTGGAGATGCCGTACTGGTTCATGAATTTTGAAGAGATGCGCGAAATGTTCGTGGATGAGAACGAGTCATCGTCACAAAGTCAGATCATGATGCTGAAGGACTTGGTGCTGAATGCAAAGAAAGCACGGAATCCGGAACTGCAGGCGATCCTCACCGTCGATTCGCCTGTCTTTTATGACTTAAACGAAGTGCGCGCAAAATTCCAATTCTTTGATACGGAGCGTGTTACAACCAGCACCGGAGTGCGCGAAGGACCGTTCTTCGGTCAATTCACCCGCTTTCTCGTCCGTTTAGACAGCAAAATGACCGACCTTCGGTACGGATTCATGTTCAAACCGAAGAAGTTCAAAGATTCGAATGCGTTAAAGGATATCCTGAACAAACTGCTTGGTATAGAGAACAAGAAACAGATCACCTGTATCGACTTGAGCGGTGTGCCGTTCGATATCGTCAATACGATCGTGGCATTGCTCGCACGAACAGTCTTTGATTTCAATTTCTGGAACAAGAATAAAGCTGATTTTCCTATTCTGATGTTATTCGAGGAAGCGCATAACTATCTGCCGCAGATTCCGACTCCTTATAATAGAGCCGCGCGCAAGATTGTGGAACGAATCGCAAAAGAAGGACGGAAATACGGTGTCGGTTGTATGATCGTCAGTCAGCGTCCATCGGAACTTTCTGAAACGATCCTCTCGCAATGTAATAACTTCGTCATTCTGCGGTTGACGAATCCTTCTGACCAGGCTTTCGTGAAGAAACTCGTTCCCGATTCGTTTGCCGGAATGTTCGATATGCTTCCGTCTATGAAACAGGGTGAGGCATTATTCGTCGGTGATGCCACAGCACTTCCATCCCGTGTGCAGCTAGACTATCCCCAACCGCCGCCAAACAGTTCGGATATTCTCTTCTATGATAAGTGGGTCGCTGCAGACAATCCGACCGACGTAAGTGATGTAGTGGATCGATGGTGGAGGCAGGATAGAGATTAAGGAATTGTCAAATTCCAAAATTCAAATTCCAAAATTTAAGATTATCGACAGTTTTTCGTCATAAGATTCGTCATGCTGACGGATGTCAGCATCTTTCAATAGATATTAATAGATGCCGAAACAAGTTCGGCATGACGTTTTTGAAAATGAATCAATAAAACAGAACATGAAAAACCGTCTCGAATTAAAAATACTTCTTCTGATCATCCTTGTGTTGATTGTCGGCTTCGGCACGTACGTGATCGTTTCGATCAACCGGGAATCGAAGGTGTTGTTGGAACAGCAACGAGAAAAGGCGCGGCTGTTCAGTGAAACGGTAATGGTCGGTATCCGAAATGTGATGCTCTCCGGAAAAGCGCCGTACGCCGCAGAATTGGTGAGTGATGCAAGGGAGAATCTGTTATTCGGCACATTGCGGGTGTACGATAATAATTCCAAAGAAGTATTTCCGGACGAAGGACGCGGCATCATTTCCGGTGCAGGGGATTTGCAGGTTCGCAAGGCAATTGAATCGGAAATGGATGTAATGTTTGCAAGGAAAGATTCTATCGGCGAACATTTCGTCCGGATCGAACCGCTGATGAATGAACGCGAATGCCAGCAATGCCACAGTGGCAATCATACCGTGCGTGGCGTGACGCGCCTGACGCTTAATCCCGAACTGATGACTGCGCATGCGAAAGATATGGAATCGAATAACTTCAAAAATACGCAGAGAGAAGTTGTTGAAATTATCAGTAATACGCTTGCGGCGAGTTTCCGGAACATTATGCTTGCGGGGCAAGGGGAATTGATGGATACACTCGTCCGCCGTACAGCGCGGCTGCCGTTTATTGAAAAGATTACAGTGTATGACCGGTTTGGTGCCGTGCACTTCGGTGAGGAGGAAAATCTTGCATCCGAAGCTTCCGTAATGAGGGCGATTGAGAATGAGGGACCGATCATCTTTTCGAAAAAAAATAATCGGGTTCTCTCCAGACTCATTCCATTCCGTAACGAAGAGCGTTGTCAGGTATGCCATGGATCGAAGAGTCAGTGGCGCGGAGTGATGGAGGTTTCACTGCGGGTGAATCAGTTAAAAATGAAACCGACCGATCTTGAGCATCAGTTGACGGAGATGCTTCAGGCAACGATCGGTGTCGGATTTCGTAGCATTATGCTTGTCGGCAAAGGAAGTTATGCCCGGGCATTTATCAACGACGTGCGGAAGATCGGCGCCGTTCAGGACCTGCGTGTGTTCGACAAAGACGCGAACGAACGGTTCGTAAACAGTCAATTAAAAGATCATGGTCTTAAATATGTCAACCGTGCGTTGTTGGAAGATTCGGTGATCGAAGCAATGCAAATAATCGAGGAGGAAGAGTTTCTTGTGCGTTATGCTCCATTGCGTAATGAAAAGCGGTGCCAGGTCTGTCATGGGGACGATCACACCATCCGTGGCGTTGTCGGCGTTACCACTTCCATGGCTGCCGTCAATGCAACAATTGCAGACAATCAATTCTACTCGTTAATAGCGGGAGGTGCGACAATCTTACTCGTGTGGTTGGTGCTTCGCATTTTTATGAAAGTTGTTGTTGTGAAACCGATTGACGCGCTGGGGAATGTTGTACGGGAAGTTGGCAATGGGAATTTTTCCGTTTCCTCCATTATCCAGTCCAACGATGAAATCGGCGAACTCGGTACACGCATTAACGAGATGATCATCGGACTGCGGGAACGATTTCATCTGGAAAAATTTGTTTCGAAGCAGACGGTGGATTACGTACAGCGTGCGTCCGAAATGGGCGTTAAACTTGGTGGTGAGCGGAAAGTGGCAACAGTATTTTTTTCTGATGTTCGCGGATTTACGGCGTTTTCCGAAAAAGTGGAGCCGGAAAAAGTGGTCGCGATGCTGAATTCCATTCTGAGCCGTCAGGCGACAATTGTGAAAAAATTCGGCGGAGATATCGACAAATACGTTGGTGATGAACTGGTTGCTGTTTTCCAGGGGGAACAGATGGTGCAAAGAACGGTGCAGTGTTCCATCGAAATTCAGCAGATGATGAGATCGATTCCTGAACAAATCGGCGACGATATTGCGATCGGTATCGGCATTAATACGGGAGAGATGATTATGGGAGCGATGGGGAGCGAAGACCGTATGGACTTTACGGTGATCGGCGATGCAGTGAATCTCGGTGCCCGTCTTTGCAGCGCAGCAGGGCGCGGGCAGATTATTGTTTCGGAATTTTCCGCGAAGTATCTTCAAAATGACCCCTCCATTCTTTTAACGAAACTCGA
>JALNZH010000054.1 GCA_023229405.1 Bacteroidota bacterium | reverse complement strand
CTAACTGGGCAAGCAGCTTATAGAAGTGTGTGCGATTAATACCAAGCCTCTGTGCTGCCTCGGACTTTGATTTGGCGGACCGCAACACACGTAGGATGTATAATTTTCGAAATTCCGTTTCCGCATCTTCAAGGGATTTTCCGCCGGCAATGACCGGTTCCGATCGTTCCTCGTCAATAATCTCCGGTGGAAGATCGGCAACTTCGATTGATTCTTCCTTCATCAACACGACGGCCCGCTGAATAATATTCTCCAGTTCGCGGACATTGCCGGGATAGGTGTAACTCTCCAGTACATTCATTGCATCAGACGAAATAGGAATCTGTTTCTTTTGAGAATATTTTTTTACGAAGAATGCAGCGAGTTCCGAAACATCTTCCCTTCGCTCACGCAGTGACGGCATCGTCAATTCAATTATTTTTAAACGATAATAGAGATCTTCACGAAAACTTCCGTTCGCAACCATGTCGGGAATATTACGATTCGTGGCGGCAATAATACGGATATCGATCTTCCGCGATTGTACGCTACCGAGTCGTTCGATCTCGCGCGTTTGAATGACCCGAAGCAGTTTCGCCTGGAGGTTTACAGTGAGTTCTCCGATTTCATCAAGGAATAATGTTCCGCCATCCGCTATTTCAATCTTTCCCGGTTTTGGTTTTGCCGCGCCGGTAAATGCGCCACTTTCATAACCGAACAATTCCGATTCCAATAGGTCAGCCGGGATGGCACCACAATTAATCGTAATGAATGCGTTTCCCGATCTGCGGCTGTTGTTATGTAGAATATGCGCCAGCAAGTCTTTTCCCGTCCCATTTTCTCCGTAGAGAATAACGCCAGCATCGGTCGGAGCAATTTTAGAGACGATTTTTAACACATCGAATAATTTTTTACTGGAGCCGATGAGTTCTTCGCACTTCAATTCACGGCGGAGATCCTCAAACTTCATCACTGTTTCAGCAACAAGTTTTTTCTCCAGCGTCGTAATCTCAAGGGAGATCTCGAATCCCCGGACAATTTGGCGGGCAAAGGAGAGCAGATAGACAAGATCGTTCTCCGCAAATGCATTCTCTTTGCTGCGACGGTCTAAATACACGGCGCCGAACACTTTTTCTTTCGTTACCAGCGGCACACACATCGCTGCGGTGATCCCGAGTCGGATAACACTCTGTTGCATCGCAAACCGCTCGTTGAACTGAGGGAAGTGCGTCGGTTCTGATTTTGTGATCGTATTCCTGATGACCGTCGTGCTCATTTCCGTTGCTTCGGGATTCTCTTCCGGTTTCATATTGCAGGAAACAATTGATTCCGTCTCACCTTGTTCATTCGTAAGAACAATAAATCCCGCGTCCGCTTTCATCTCTTTCACCACCGTCGTCACCGCCTTCTCCATCAGTGACTGCATTTCCGTTTCGGATGAAAAGAGTATTCCTGATGAATAGAGTACTTCAAATTGCCGTTTCGCTTCGGTCATCTGCTCCAGCGAACGATCCAGTTTTTCGATCTGCTCGAATAATATATTCGCTTCGACACTTTGCTTTCGATTCGCCTCCATCAGCATCTTAAACAATTTGTCCACCTTTTTCGAGACATCTGCGGAAACCTGCGGCGATTTAAGCAGTGTGGTCAATTCCATAAACTCGGAAGAGAGCTGACTCATGGAGTCACCGATCAGTTTCTGATATTTTTGACGAAGCTCAGTCATGTATTTTTTTCGTACCGTAATGGACAGATCTGAATTTTGGACGTGCCCTAGGCATATTTATTTTGTTGGATCGTATTTAGGCAGTGATTGCGCCAATTCTACGAGCCGGATAAACTCCCGCCGATATCCTTCTTCATCGTCGCCTTTTGCTCTTTTTGCGGCTGCAATAACACTGGAGTAGCTTGAATTGGCTTTGAATTTTGAATTACGAAGCAGCATACTGAATTCCGCAACGGCGCTGGCAAAGGTAAAATTCTCAGAGGCATCCTTCTTCAAAGAGTCTGCACCAACAACAATACTTTCTAATTGCCGACTAATTGAATCCTTCGGGGATTTGTATCTTAATTTCAATGTCAAAACTTCATCGGACGTTCCTGCTGATTCGTTCAAATGTACACGTTGATATTTCAGACTATCCACAATAGGAAATTCTGCTTTTGAAGATGCCGGTATCAGTTCATACAAAGCGGTAACGGTGTGACCTGCACCCATGTCACCCGCATCTTTGTTGTCGTTAGTAAAATCTTCCTTTGCCAATATTCTATTCTCGTAACCGATCAGACGGTAAGCTTTTACTTTTGCTGGATTAAATTCCAATTGCAGTTTCACATCCTTGGCGATCGTATATAATGTCCCCGCCATTTGATCGACAAACATTTTATTTGCTTCCTGAAGATTGTCGATATAGGCATAATTTCCGTTCCCCTTATCCGCAAGTTTTTCCATTTTCGAGTCTTTATAATTTCCGGTTCCGAAACCGAGCACTGAGAGAAAAACACCGTCTTTCCGTTTCTCTTCAATCAGCCGTTCCAAATCCGCATCACTCGACAAGCCGACGTTAAAGTCTCCATCCGTTGCAAGTATTACCCTATTGTTTCCATCCGGTAGAAAATTCTCTTTAGCTACCTTGTAGGCCAACACTATCCCTTCACCGCCGGCAGTAGTACCGCCAGCTTCCAGTCGATCGATGCAGGAAATGATTTTCTCTTTTTCTTTGCCGGATGTAGACGGCAACACAATACCTGAACTGCCGGCATACACTACCACTGCTACGTTATCTTGCGGGCGTAGCTGATGAACCAGTAAACGAAAGGCCGATTTTACAAGAGGTAATTTATTCGGCTCGTTCATCGAACCGGAAACATCAAGGAGGAACACCAGATTGCTCGACGGCAAATGCTTTGTTTCAATATTTTTCCCCTGCAAACCGATCAATAATAACTGATGTTCTGAATTCCACGGAGCTGCCGACAATTCCGTACTGAAAGAAACGGGATGACCGTCCGTAGGTTCTGGATAATCATAGGAAAAATAGTTTATCAGTTCTTCTGTCCGAATCGCATCGGGAGGCGGCAGCATTCCGTCATTAATAAATCGTCTCATGTTTGTATACGAAGCAACATCAACATCGATGGAAAAAGTGGACAGAGGATTTTGGATGCTCTCTAAAAACTCGTTTTCGTTGATTTTATCGTATTCTTCGGTGTTAAATTTCGGAAGTGTTATTCCTTCAGCGGTACGACCAATCTCCCATGCTCTCCCCCCGCGTGTATACGGAATAGAAAAACTCGAGAACGACATCACTGAACTGGTGATACTTTTGTTCACGACCGGCCGTTCAGCAACGACAGCAACCTCATGTAATTGCACTTCATCGGCAGAAAGAGAAGTATCTATTGTTGTTGTAATATTGGATTTTATTACCACATCATTAATGATAAGAGCCGTATATCCTATGCATGTTATTTTTACTTTGTACACACCGACTGGCACTTTGAGAATAACAAAACGGCCGTCTACGGTTGTGGCATTCCCCAAGGAAGTCTTTTCCACTGTAATGCTGACTCCGGCAAGTTCTTCCCGAGAATCATGGTCGACAATTCTCCCTGCAAGTTTCCCAAATCCTTTTTTCTGAGCCGTGACACTGAAGGAACAAAAAATCAATACAAAGACAATAACGTTGCGCATAACAATCCTTATGGCTTATAAAACGGTGGGATGCAACAATATCTGTTTTACTTCTTCCATTTTGTTATATCGATTGTTCGGATCTTTCGCCAAACATTTCATGACAATCTCATCCCATAGTTTTGGTAGTTCCGTTCGACGTTGAGACGGCGCTGGAGGAACGGTATTGAAGATGGAATGTATCAACGCGATTTCATTCTCCCCTTTGAAGGGTAATTCTTTGGTTACCAACTCATACATCATCACGCCGAAAGAAAATATATCGGTTCTCCGGTCTACATTCAATCCGGTCACCTGTTCCGGGGCAACATATCCGAGTGTTCCCAATACAGTTCCCAGCGTGGTCATTGTCGTCACAAGCGGGGATTTCGATAAGCCAAAATCCATAATCCGTGCCTTCCCTTCCCCGTCCAACATTACGTTTCCCGTTTTCAGGTCGCGATGAATAATCCCTTTATCATGCACTTCCGTTAGCCCATCGCAGATCTGAAGAAGATACGATGTTATTACTTCAAGAGACAACGGATGTTCGTGTTCAAGTCGGTCCCGCAGCGTGCCGCCGTGCAAGTATTCCATCGCAATAAATCCTTGACCGCTCGATTCACCGATCTCAAACACCTTCACGATATTCGGATGATCGAACGATGCGAGCACGTGTCCCTCCGCAGAAAGGCGGCGGCGATTTTCCGGATCTTTTAATAATTCGGGATTCAGGATCTTTAAAGCAACTATCCTTTTTGACGTTGTGTCGATTGCTTTATATACTTTCCCCATGCCGCCAGCACCAAGTAATTCCATGATTTTAAAATGGCCGATATACTTCGCTTCCCTTTTTTGGATCACCGAACGGGCTACAAATAGCGAAGAGATCGAAATGAGTGACGTCCCTGCCGTAGCAATCAACGTGGAAACAACTTCACGCTCATACATTAAAAAATGGGTGAACACAACAAACAAGAGGCAGACCAATGGTATCACGGGCCGTTGTTTTACAATCCGTTGTGCATCAATATGGTAACCGATACCAATGAACACTGCTACAACAAGAACAAGTGCAAAAAGTTTCTGCAAAATATCATAGGGTGTCATCAAATCAACCATTCGGTTGACCGACTTTATCATCAAGATACCCAAACGAGTCAATGCGTTCGATTCATACACTTCGACGATACTCCCGGATCGAATCTTCTCCACTCGCCTGGTAACGCCCGAAGGGAAAAATACCTCTATCAAATAATCTTCAGCAGCAACGACACCGAAATGGACTTCGTTGATATTTTGTGTTGATAACTGACTTCCGCCTCCGCCGATGGTTCTTGTCTGTTTTTCTCCGGAATACTGAGTGAGTACGACCCGCGCACCGATTGCCGATCTGTTGGAAACATCGCCGCGCACGCGGACTTTGACAAAATTATTATTATTCAAGTTATTGCGGTAGAGTGCTGCCCGATCTCCTTTGCCGAGCGATGTACGTGAGCTACCGATGAACATATCCTGATCGCCGTCGTTATCGACATCAGAAAATATCGGCGTTCCGACAAATTGTATTCCGACCCGTTCGGAAACTTCAGAAAACTGACCGCGTTGAGAATTCAAGTAAAGATGGGAGCCTGCAAAAATATCGATTTGACCATCGTTGTTCACATCAGCACTGCCGACAATGCCGTTGATCGGTTCCAATTGTCCGGCAAACTGTGTAAAACCGTATTGACGCGAAACATCCGTGAATTTTCCGGTACCGTCATTCAACCACAACAATGGTGCAACCTTCTGGCTGTGAATGTAGACATCTGCAAAACCATCGTTGTTCACATCCGAAACAGCTATTGCCGTTGGAGAAAGATCCGTTGAAGAATAAAAGTTCGGATCATCCACCTCCTCAAACTTCATTCCACCGGTATTTTGAAACATGCTGAAAAATTTTTTATTGTTGCTGACGTAATACGGAATGAAGATATCGGTTAATCCATCGTTGTTAAAATCGCCAAATGCAGCACCGTATGACGCATGGTTGAGAATTTTCTCGATTCCGCTCTTCTCCCGAAAACGGAAAAATCGTCCGGTGCCGTCACCAAGAAAAATTTGATCCGGCATATCGTAATTGGAAATATACAGATCAAGATTCCCGTCATTATTTAGTTCGACGAATTTTGCCGCGGCGGGAGCCATCGGATTAATCTCGTCAAATGATAATGCCGACCGATCGGTAAAATCGCGAAAACCCCCTGCTGAAGTTCCCAGGTACAAACCAAAATTCCGTTGATCCGCAACTTCCAATACATCCTGCTCACCGTCGTTGTTCACATCACCGACAGCCATGATGAGAGCTGCTTTCGGTGATGTCAACAGTTCTGTGGTTCCGGTAACATCAGCATACAACCCTTCTCCAGTGTTCTCATATAACAGACTCGATCCACCGTCGTTTGCCACTAAAAGATCGGGAAGATCGGCATCGCTTCGTTCTAAAAAATGACCGAGTTTTCCGACGCGCCGAAGTCCCACTTGGTCCGTCACATCCGTAAACGAAACGCCCAGAGACTGATGTGTTGTATAGATTCCTTCATTTCCGATAATCCAGAACTGCAACTGTCCGGAGGAATCACGTACAACGGAAAGATCGGCAAACAGGTCATTATAATTTTTAATCGACTCATCTGTCGACCAGGATGTTCCATCATACGACAACAACGTCGAATTATTCCCGACGATCCAGGCATTCCGTTCATCGAATGCAACAATGGAAAATAATTGTTCGTGCATATCAATGAAAACTTTCGTCCACACAAACTTTCTACATTGCAGAATTGTTCCGCTGTTTCCCACCGCCCAGCCGGTGGAATCGTTCACCATGGAAATTTTTTGCAAGGTTTGGTTGACTGGCGATGGAACGATATTCCACTGAGAATTCTCATACCGTAAAATAACACCATTGCGTCCGACCGCCCAACCGCTCTGGTGTGTGGTCATCGTAATATCGTTTAAATCTCCATCATAACTTGACGACCGGTCGGGATTAATTAACGGGCTTTTTTTTTCTTCCCATCGAACACCATTGTAATAGAGAATGTGACCCTGCTGTCCCACCATCCATGCCGTGCCATCGGAAAGTTGATGAAGTCCTTTAAACATCACATAATCGACTTCATCCCACATGATTTTAGGGAGAGGGATCTCCTTCCTGATGCTATTCGTAAATATTGTGTGAACGGGACGGTATGCATATTCGTGCGTGAGATGTGTAATCGTCCAAACATTTGTCGAATCGAACCGGCCGATCAACGGATAATCGGAATACGGAAATTCAACGAACGGCACCCATTGTCCATTCGTAAATCGGTAGGCTTTCCCTCGTACATCCTTTCCCATTCCGCGGGAAATGGCCACTCCATCATTCTCAGAATACATCCGAATTTTGGCCCCGAGATCCACGAGGGCCTGTCGATACCATTGTTTCGTTTGTATTGCGGCACGCACTGGTGAATTCCCTGGTTGTTCATTACCAACACACGATAATTCCGTAATTGAAATGAATAGCATCAGCGGAACTACAACAGCGGGAAGTATGTTCTTGCATACGAATGTCATTGTATGAATGTAAAGAAACTTGAAAGATTTCCCAATTGTATTTTGACCACTTAACTGTTATTTTATTATCATCATTTACTTAAGGAGTTCTAATGAAATACATGTTCGTTCTCTTCGCATTCGTCTTCTCTGCTTCGATATCCGCAGCGGATAAACCGAAAATGGTCTCGCTCAATATTTCCGGAATGACCTGTGAATCGTGCGCCAGCACGGTGGAAAAAGCATTAAAAACCGTGGACGGTGTTAAAGAAGTAAAAGTTAACCTGAAAAAGAATACCGCAACCATAACACTTGCAAGTTCCAAAACTTCAACCGCCGGTTTGATTCAAGCGGTCAGCAATGCCGGATTCGACGCATCGGAAATGAAAGGAACCAAGTCGGACGCGAAAAAACAGATGAAATCGGAAAGCGGTGAATGCGGGGACGATTGCTGCGACGATGAAGGAGAAGCTCATTCCAAACCAATGAAGTCGAAAAAAGCTGAAACCAAAAAATCGTAACAAAGAGCAATATAAATATAACAACGCCGCTATACTTCACCGGTAGAGCGGCGTTTCTGTTTGTATGTAATATTTTGCTCAAAGTCGTCGGATTGCTGTATGCAAATAAATGCTAGCAAATTGTTCGCTTACACCGAAATACGAGCGAGTCGTTCGCAATAATTTTATTTCACCAACATCATTTTTTTAACCTCGGAATAATATCCCGCCTGCAGTCTGTAGAAATATATTCCTCCAGCCAGTCCGTTACCGTTAAATGATGCAGTGTAAGTTCCCACATTCATCGCGTTCTTTACGAGAAGGGCAACTTCTCTTCCCAATGCATCATACACATTCAGCGTAACAAAGCTACTAAATGGAAGGGTGAACTCAATATTCGTTGACGGATTGAACGGATTGGGATAGTTTTGATAAAGCGTGTATGCTGAAGGTAACTGATTGAAGTTCCGTTCATCGACAGATGTTAAACCTGGTGTAAAATACCATAATTCAATTCCGGTAGTTTGCTCTGTCTTTGAAAAGAATACCGTATTCTTAAAAACAAATGGAATGCCGGTATACCCGGTGATTATGTTTGTTGTTCCCGCCTCTGTGCCATCTGTTTCCCATATTCCTGTTGCTCCTGAAGTATTGTACATTTTATTATTTAATACAACAAAAGAATTTCCGCTGCCAAGATTGGATGAAACTTGTATGGTACCATCAGTAGTCCCGTCGGATTTCCAGTAATCGTATCCGATATATGGTGGAACGGGAATAGATTTTATTTTACTGGTAAAAAAATAATTGTTATTCGCGCCAGTAATTTGACCTACTGCATTTTTCACTAACACTGTTCCTAAAGTTGTTCCGTCACTCTTCCATAAGTTGTTACTTGCAGTAAAGAATATCTGATTGTTAAATATATAAACATTGGATTTCCCAAAAGGACAGGTTGCAATTTTCACGGTACCCAAAGCGGTACCATCAGTTTTCCATAACTCATCAGCTGAATTACCAGCTCCAAAATAAAGCTCATTTTTATAAACAATAAAATTTTCGGGTTTATAAACACCTGCTTTTACTAGAGTTGTTCCTCCGGCAGTGCCATCACTTGAAAAAAGTTCCCAAATGCCCAGTGTGTTGCTGCCCTGGAAAAATACTTTTCCATTGTACGCAACCATCGGAGCAAGCGCTGCTCCTCCATTAGCTCCGGGAAGCAGATCAATCACCTCAAACGTTCCTGCCGCTGTTCCATCACTTACCCAAAGTTCGCGTCCGTTATCTTTCCACATGTTAAAAAATAATTTGTTTCCCGCAATTGTAAATCCTGTAGGATATCCGCCTCCAATCCCAGGATAGCCGGGATGTGGAAGTGTAGCAACCAGAACCGGAGTTGAACCATCGGTTTTCCACAAACGAGTAGTGTCACCCGCAGTAGCTCCGGATTTATTTACAGAATAATATACCGTTCCATTCATAGAAGCCCTCAGAAGAACCATATTCGCTATTGCACCAGTAATGATGTTGTCTTTTATCAACACCGTGTTCTCGGCAGATCCATCTGATTTCCATAACTGATAGATATACGTTGGACTTCTCGAATATGTAATGAAATACATTGTATCCTTTACATTCACAAATTGTATTGGATCTGCATGGCCGGTCCCTGGGTTTAAATCTTTAAATATTGTTTGAGCTTGTATCGTATGGTTCCAGCAAATCAATACGAATACAGTGACACTGATTGATATGATTTTCATAACGTTTTCCCTTAACGAACAAAGAACTAAATAAAAATGAAAATTATACCAATAAAGTTATTTGAGAAGTATCATCCGTTTCATCGCTATAACATTTCCAGCCGTCAATCGGTAAAAATATACTCCGCTGGATAATTTTTCAGCATTGAATTGAATTGAATAGTTTCCACCAGATTGTTCTTCATTCGCCAATGTGGAAACTTCTTTTCCTAGAACATCATACACTTTTAATGTTGTAAAACTATTTACTGGCAACTGGTAGCTAATGGTTGTTGTCGGATTAAATGGATTGGGATAATTTTGTTCCAGTAAAATGTTGCGCGGAATGTTCACCCCCGATTGCTGATGTTCATCAACAGCAGTTACATTGTTGGTAATTCGAAGAATTGTCCCTTCGTCTCCGACCAGCGTGGCAATATTTGCAGTGATCATAGTAACACAGGCAATGTTTTTCAGGTATGAGACGGGAATATTTACCTGATCCCAAGCTTGCCCTCCGTCGGTTGTCCTGAGAATGTTGCCCATATAACCAACGGCGATTCCATTCTTTGCATCGGCAAATGAAACAGAGTATAATGATTTGCTCGTCCAGCCATTGCTGAAGTTCGTCCACGAATTTCCCGCATCTGTTGACCGGGCAATTGTTTCATTGCCTCCGACCGCAACAATATTTTTGGAATCCCGGAAGGCAACACCGGAAAGACCGTTTGTTATACCGCTGGTTTTTGCAGCCCATGTTACACCGGCATTAGTGGTCCGAAGTATCGTTCCGGTTGCACCTACCGTAAATCCGGTATCTTTATTTGTAAAGGCAACACCCCCAAGATCTTTCGTTGTTCCGCTGGTTCGAGAGGTCCACACCGCACCGCCATTTGTTGATTGAAGAATCTTTCCTCCTGCGCCAACAGCAACCCATAGAGTATTTTCGGCACATGTTACTGCCGACAAATTGGTTGTAAGTCCGCTGTTACGCATTTCCCATGTCACTCCTCCGTTCCCAGTCGTGATGATGGTCCCTGTCCAACCGACAGCAACTCCTGTATTTGCATCAATAAATTTCACCGCAGACAATGGATTTGTTGTTCCACTTGTTTGCGGACTCCATATTTTTCCGCCGTCATTCGTGCGAAGGATTATTCCGTTGATTCCGACAGCATATCCGGTGTCTTTATTTACGAAAGAAACGCCGGTAAGATTTTTCGTTGTTACACTTGCCCTTCCCGTCCACGTGTTTCCACAGTCATTCGATCGTAGCAATTCACCGATACTTCCGACAGCGATTGCTTTTCTCTTGCCAACAATTCCCACGCTATAGAGTACACTTGACGTCATTGTTGGAAGAAGCGTCCACGTTGTTCCTCCATTGGTTGTACGAACTACCACACCGGTGCCCACGGCGATACCAGTATCCGAATCAACAAAATAGACACCATACAATACTCTACCAGTATTGCTCGTTTGCGGAGTCCAGGTTGTTCCACCATTGGTCGTACGCAATATTATTCCCCCTTCTCCTACTGCCGTACCGATACTGGAATCGACAAAATGAACACCGTATAGCGCTTTCGTAATACCGCTGGTCTGTACGTTCCATTGCTGTCCGCCGTTTGTCGTGCGAATAATTCCTCCAGACGTGCCGACAGCAACACCAACATTTGTGTCAAGGAAACAGACGCTTTGCCAGAAGGACACCGCAGAGGAGTATTGTTCTTTCCACGTCGTGCCGCCGTCTGTTGTTCGAATTATTTTAGAGGAATTTGCGACAACTGTGCCGTAGTTTCGATTCACAAACTGGACGCTGTTAAGATTTATCGTATACCCCCAATTTTGAGCAGTCCATACAGTACCGCCATTGGTGGTGGTAAGAATAATTCCTTTGTCGCCAACCGCAACACCGAATGCGCTGTCAATAAAAGATATGTCCAACAGGTTTTCTACTGTCGGACTATCCTGGAAATTCCACGACACGCCGCCATCGGTGGTGCGAACAATCGATCCTTTTTCCCCTACGGCAAATCCGACGGAAGAGTCAATGAACATAAACGAACTGAGCTTATTGCCTTGCGGCAGAGGATTTTGCCACTGCCAGCCGGATTGAGCAAACAAAAAAGAAGAAACCAGAAAACTAAGTAGAATCAATTTTTTCATAAATCCCCTTAAAAAAAATAATTGTTTGTTGTACTTACATAAAAAATATAACGACAAGGCAATATCTTCAATAGCGCAAATGCGTCATTTTCGAGAGGCTTCGGAGTTGTTCGAAAATCGTTACTTCACTAGTCCTTGTTTGATCGCTTTGGAGACAGCTTCGCTGCGGGAGTGAACGTGGAGTTTTTCGTAAATATTGCGGATGTGATTACGGACTGTTTCCGGAGAAATAAAAATTTTTTCGGCAATTTGTTTGTAATTTAATCCTTGAACAAGCAATCCCAACACCTCCTGTTCGCGAAGCGAGATGCTTTCAACAGTTGGGTCAAACACTTCGGTTCGTGATTTGAACGCTTCCAAAACCCTGCGTGCAACAAAGGGGGTCATCGATGTGCCGCCATTCATCGTCTCTTCGATGGCTTCGAGAATCTTCTGACCGGATGTTTGTTTCAACAAATATCCATCGGCACCGGCAATAATCGCTTGCATAATTTTTTCATCATCGGTAAAATTTGTTAACATAATTATGCGGGGTGGGTCTGGACGCTTTTTTAGTTCCGTCACACCTTCAATTCCGGAGCGCTGTGGAAGTCCGATATCCATCAAAACAACATCCGCCGCGGGAATTTTTTCCAATGCATCGTTGACATTCTCAAACACGGCAGAAAGTGCAAATCCTTTTGCAGATTCAATTACTTCGCTGACAATCTCCCGGTAGGTAGGATGGTCTTCAACAAGCACGACGCGAATATTTTTTCGTTTTACGGGCATAACGTTGACGATAATATGTTTCCCCGTTACTGTAGAATCAATGACGCAATTGCGCTATTTTTACGCTCACAGCTATGCTCGTCCCTTTATTCTTTTCCGATGTTACGCTTAATTCGGCACCGATACTTTTCGACCGAGTTTCCATATTGAGCATTCCATTCCCGCCGATCGTTCTCTTTTTACCGCTTTCACGGGAAATTCCTTTACCATCGTCGCGAATGGTGAGATAAAAGAAATCACCTTCAACCCAGGAGAGCAGTTCAACTGAAGTCGCGTTCGAATGTTTCAGAATATTGTTCATGGCTTCCTTAAAGATGAGATACACATTCTTTCTGACCTCTTCCGAAATAATAATTCCCGGGGGAATGATGCAAAACGCCAAATGACATTGCAATGAATGATCGTTACACCATTGAGCAGCAACGTCGCCTATTCTATCGACAAGATTGTTTAAAGTATCATGTTGCGGGGAGAGCGACCAGACCACCTCTTCCATCGCCTGTTTTGCACCAGTTGCAAGCATGGATATTTTCTCCACCGCTTCTTCAAGATCTGTTCGGTGTTTTTTCTTCCGATTGCGCATCATTTCCGCATAGAGCGAAATACCGCTGATGGTTGTGGCGACATCGTCGTGAAGATCGCGCGCTATCTGTTCTCGGGTCCGCTGGCGCTCTACCAGGAGAGCTTTTTGCTGCTGAAGCTCAGCGATACGCCGCTGGTATTTCCGCTGCGATGTGAACCATACACCACCGATAATCATTCCAATAACGAACAAGGCTGATGCTCCCCGGAAGAACACGGTTCCCCACCATGGAGGTTGGATTGTCATGCTGATCGAAACTCCTGCCTCGTTCCACACACCGTCATTATTCGAACCTTTTACTTGAAAAAGATATTTCCCGGGATCAAGATTTGCAAAACTCGCATACCGCCGATCATCGGTATAGGTCCACCGATCGGTCACACCAACTAAACGATACGCATATCGGTTCTTATTCGGAGCCTCGTAGCATAACGACGCAAACTCGAAAGAGATATAATTTTCATTATATGACAAGTCAAGCTCTTTGGATTGAAGCAGCTCGTTCCGCGGTTTTTCAAAAATCCGGAAGTCGGTAACGGCAATTTGCGGTATGGTGGCATTTACCATGATTTCTGCAGGATAAAATTCCACAAAACCGTTCGTCCCTCCGAAAAACATCATTCCTGTTTCATGGACGTAATAAGCATTCTGGTTATACTCGTTGGACGGTAATCCATCCTGGAAATTGTAATTATAAAAATGTTTGGTTCTTGGATCAAACTTTGAAATCCCTTTATTGCTGCTCATCCAATAATTCCCATACGCATCGGGAAGCACACAGTACAAATTGTTATTACTTAAACCGTCTTTTTCCTGATAGTGCGTATATGTTATTTTCCCATTTCTGTGTTCGATCTTATCCAATCCTCCTCCATACGTAGCCACCCAAATTGTATTGTTGGAATCTTCGTATGCATACATAATTATCGGATTACTGAGGGATTGGAGATTTCCTTTGGTGTACGAATAATGCGAGGTAAATGCTCTCATTTGTGTATCATAACGAAACAATCCCCTCCCATTCGTACAGACAAGTATTGCATGCGCCGCTGAACTTTTAACAAGATGAAGGACCGGGAAAATTTTTGATTCCGATGAATCGAATGGTATCGATTCAAACAATTCATACGCTTTGTCGGTAGTTCTGAACATACCGTCGCTTGTTCCAATCCATAACGCGCCATCCAGCGGTAAGAAAGAATAAATACGCCAATGATTGATTGGCGTGGATGGATAAATATTTTTATGGTCGAATTGTTTTTTTCGCTTATTCCAGACATACAACCCTTCCCGGGAACCCACCAGCAGCGTTCCTTCGCTATCCATAAAGAGTGAGTAGATTGTTGTTTTCGGAATATTGAAATATTGTTGCAGTACGGTGTAAGAAGTATTTCTCCGTTTCAATAAGAATAGACCTTCACGAGTCCCCACCCACAAGGAATCATTTCCTGATTGAAGCATTGCGATCACTTCTTCATTCACTAGTGACGGAATTTGTTGCTGTGTTGATCCGTAGGAAAAAAACTTTTTCCGCTGCGGAACAGCTTTATTCAATCCGGATGAGGATCCCACCCAGATCACTCCTGAATGGTCCTTGTAAAATGAAAGGAGCGATACGGCATTAAGGCTTGTATTGTCAGCATGATCATGTTGATATTCTTCATATTCCTGTATCACGATTTTCGTGTTTGATACTTGAACATATTTTTTGATATGCATTAATTTTTCATAGGAAGTAATCCATAACGATCCATCCTGATCGAGATGACATTGGTGAACAGTGTGTTCGCATAGTAGCGGCAAATTGTGATATACCGGATCTGAATAATATTTTCTTTTGGGATCGAAGACAACAATTTTTCCATTTGCGGATGCGCACCACAATTTTCCCGAGGCATCATAGACCGGTTCGTACACTCCATAGTGCCGTCCGCCCGCACCGATGTACGGATACCGCTCGAAGGACTTTGAACGAAGATCATATCGAATCAAACCGTCCAATGATCCCATCCAAAGAATATCATCGCTTTCGACAAGAATACCGATGATTGTCAGATAATTACCTAACGATACATTGATGCCCGGCACGTGATAGTTTGTAAACTGTTCGCGTACCGTATCGTACATGCTGAAACCATCATTTGTTCCAAGCCATATTTTCCCATCCTTCGACTGCATCATCGAATAAATATTCAGCGATGGCATTGACAATTGATTTCCCGAATCCGGTAAAAATTGTTTCACCGTTCCGGTGCGAGGGTGAAATCTATTCAAACCGTGCTGCGTCATCGCCCAGAGATATCCGGAAGAGTCCTGAAACAAACCTCGGATATTATTGTTGGTCAATGTCGCCGAATCATCCGGATTACTTCGAAATGTCACAAAACTGTATCCATCGTAACGGACAAGACCATCCCACGTTCCAAACCAGAGAAATCCCTCCCGATCCTGAAGTATATCGCTCACCGTGCTTTGTGGAAGTCCTTCAGCAACACCGATCCGTTGGAATGCCAACTTCTGCGCGGCAAGCAGTTGAATACTGATGAAAAATAGAATAAGAATTTTCTGCATGGAGGAATATACGAGGAGTGCGGGAAGACAGCAACTGGGGAAAATTAAAATGCTGCTATACCTCCCCAGGAAAGCGGCGTTTATTCAATCATCCCGGTGCCTTTGCGTGTGAACAACAGTGAACTATCAGCAGTTGGATTGCTCTACGCAATACAACCGTTATCTATGCCCAAATAAAATCTTGGTTTATTTTGCCAGGATCGTTTTTTAAACTGCACGTTATCCCCACTTTGCAACCGAGCAACATACTTGTCCAAAATAAATCATACAAGAGAAAAACTTATTCCTTCTTTTCTTGACGGGGTTCCGAAGGAATGCCGACATGGTATAAAGATTTGGTCGG
>JALNZH010000405.1 GCA_023229405.1 Bacteroidota bacterium | reverse complement strand
AAAAGGAGAGCAATTAGTCGTATACTAATTCTTTGGTCATTCCGGGTCCCACGAAGCGGGGAGAGGAATCTAAAATTATAATCAGATTTCTCATTCCAATGATATATTTTCGAATGAATGTTCATCGGGTTTCGAAATGACAATGTTTGAGTATGTAAAGTACGATTAGTATTGATTATTACGGTATTCATGGCTCCTCCTTTGATCATTTGAACTGTATTAGAAAATTCGTCATGCTGACACATGTCTGCATCTTTTCTTAGGAATGGATGCTGAAACAAGTTCAGTATGACGGTTTTTGATAACTCCGCTTGAATTACTACTCTCCTTTGGAATTTGTGGATGGTTATTTGTAATTTCTTCTGTTCACCTATTGACGGTACATGTCATTAATTGTTGAAAGGTCAATGAAGCCGACACTCTTCTTTCTGAATAACGACGCAAAAATTCTCGACCTGATGCATCAGGGAGATGACGAAGCATTGGTAATGTTGTTCCGTCAGAATCAGAAAGCGGTAAGTTCGTATGTGCTACGGAACAATGGCAGCCAAGATGATGCAGAGGATGTGCTTCAGGAATCGGTGATTATTCTTTGGGAACGGGTGAAGAGAGGGCGGTTCGAATATTCGGCAAAGCTCAGCACATTTATCTTTGCCGTTGCAAAAAATGTCTGGTCCCGAAAACGGATGCGCAAATACCGCGAACCGGCGACGGAGTTCGAGAATAGCGCGTTGGACTCTGGTGAACAATCTGCATTGGATTCATTGATTGACTCCGAACGATCGCGGTTGATTGCATCTGCACTTGAAAAACTTGGTGACCCGTGCAGAATGCTGCTTGTGCTCTATTATTGGGAAGAACGATCCCAAGAAGAGATCGCATTGCAGATGGGATTCGCAAATGCAGCAACGGTGAAATCGAAAAAGTATACATGTATGAAGATGTTGGAAAATATTTTATGTGAGACGGGGATAAAACAATAACAAATTCCAAATGATCAAAACGGACAATGTAGTGATCCTGAGGGAGGTTTCGCCATCAAGCAGTTCCTTCGACCCGATGGAAAGAAGAAATACAGCTGGGACTCAGGATGTCAATGACCATTGAGTTTCGCAATAGCTTTTTTATAATGCTGGACGAAGTTTTTTCTTGAAAGATGTCTCTATGCCAAAATCAGTGCTATATACAGATCCGAAAATAAAGGGGATTGCGAAGATTCTCCGAAAAAACAGTTCGCTCGGCGAGATCCTATTGTGGAAGGAACTGCGCAGTAAACAAATGCTGGGTTATGATTTCAAGCGGAAGAAATCGATTGACAAATATATCGTTGATTTTTATTGTGCCGCATTAAACCTCGCTATTGAGATTGACGGAGTGTCACATGTAACAGACGACAACTATCGATACGACCGGGAGCGTGACGCAAAACTCGGGAAAATCGATGTGCATTTTCTTCGCTTTAAGGATTCCGCAATACAGAATGATATGAAGAGTGTTCTGGTGGAGATCGAGATGTGGATCAAAGAACAAAAAATGGTGTCGCCAAAAAAATGAAACAAAGGGAAGCATCGTTATGTGCTCAGTTGTTGGAGAGAATTTTTTATGATCATTACTAAATCCCTGACAACAACATTTGGGAACGACACGCTCTAGACGTGACTTTAATTATGGAAGAAGAGAATAAAAAATACTGGACGGACGACGACGAGCTCGTAATGAAATACGTGCTTGGACAGATCACGCCTGAAGAAAAGAAGAGAATGGATGAGGAGATCGCCGAGAGTGAGCAATGCAAGGCAAAACTGCGGAAAGAAATGGAGATCGCCACAGGGATTCGCCGTCACGGACGAGATTTGATGAAGGCTCAGCTCCGGACGAAACTCCGAAGAGCACGTGCAACACAATTTTCGGAATACCATTATGTAGGACTTGCTGCAGCAGTATTGGTCGTTGCAGTCGGCATTGGTGCATATCAGATCTGGTTCAGCGATCTTGTTGCACCGAAACAGTTTCAACAGCAGGAAATTGTTCTTCAGCCGCGGCATAAAGTGATCGAGGAGGAGAATCATACTGAGGAATTCAGTGAGCCGCTGACTGACAAACAGTCGGATGAAACACTACAGAAACCCTCAGCATCAACTGACAAACAAAAAATTTTGGCTGACGCTACTAATGATCGCCCTTCTGTGGAACCTGATCTGCCCTCACGGGAAACAAATCATTCTGTCGTACCAAAAGCGGAATCTGCTGTGGATCAATCAACTGCCGGAACTGCTCAATCTGAAGCGATTTGGCTGATTGGAAAAGTGGTGATGATCAGCGACCGGTCCAGCGAACCTTCGATTGCCGCAATGCCGAAAGAACGTACAATGAAACGGGCAGAATCGCTGACAAAAGAAAATATGGCAGAACTTTCAGTACAGCAGACCGTTTCGGTAAAACGACGTGTGAAGGATGAAGGGATCATCCTTCAACAACGTGCTATTAAAGATCTTCCTGCCGGATTCGCACAGAGGAAGGATGCTCGGGAACACACTGTGCAGACATTGCTTGAGCGATCTGACAC
>JALNZH010000404.1 GCA_023229405.1 Bacteroidota bacterium | reverse complement strand
TAAGAACCGTCACCCTGAACTCGTTTCAGGGTCATGCTTAAAGCTATTGACAGATGCTGACATACGTCAGCATGACGTATTTTTACGGAACAGACTATGTGGTATAATATTACGAATATTGAAACATTCGACTCTCCGGCCCTTGTCGTGTATAAAGAGCGGGTAATGAAGAATATCCGCTCACTAATCTCAACAGTGAAGGATGTTTCGCGTGTGCGTCCGCATGTGAAGACGAATAAAATGGCCGATGTTTGTTCACTGATGATGCGCGAAGGGATTACGAAATTCAAATGTGCAACGATTGCCGAAGCAGAAATGCTCGGATCCATCGGCGCAAAGGATGTATTGCTGGCATATCAGCCGGTTGGTCCCAAGATCACGCGGTTTCTCAATGTTGCACGGCAGTTTTCTCAGACGAAATTTTCCTGTCTTGTTGATTCTGTTCAAGCTGCTGAAGAGATTTCCCATGTGGTAAATGTTTCAGCACATCAACTGAACGTCTTTGTTGACCTGAATATCGGTCAAAACAGAACGGGAATTCTGCCGGAAAATGCAATGCCGTTGATCGAACATGTGCGAACTCTGCCCGGCCTGCAGTTTGCCGGACTTCATGCGTATGACGGTCACATTGCGGATGCTGTTGCTGCCGTTAGAACAAAACGGTGCGAAGACGCATTTCATTCTGTGACGGAACTCTCTCAATCCATAGAACAGAAACATGGCCATCCCATAACTATGATTGCCGGCGGCTCACCAACGTATGCGATCCACGCGAAACGAAACCGGGTGGAAGTAAGTCCGGGAACATTTGTCTTTTGGGATTGGAGCTATCAGACCATGATGCCGGAAGAGCCGTATGAACCGGCAGCACTGGTGATCACCCGCGTCGTTTCGATTGTTGATGGGAGAACGATCACAGTTGATCTTGGACATAAATCTGTTGCTGCGGAAAATCCCCAGCCGCGTGTTTATTTTCTGAATGCACCGGAGGCGATTCCAAAATCACATAGCGAAGAGCATCTTGTCCTGATAGTGCCGGATTCCAGCAAATTCCAAATAGGCAATGTATTGTATGGAGTGCCGCATCATATTTGTCCAACAGTAGCATTGTATGAACGGGCGCTTGTTGCTGAACAGAATAACATTACCGGCGAATGGAATGTAACGGCACGGGATAAGAAAGTTAGCTTCTAATATCACATCGGCTACAAAGAATAATCATGCTGAGCGCCCGCCTGACTGACGAAGTCGGGCAGGAAGTCGAAGCATGACTCAATGTTTTTTGTCACCCCTCGACTCCGCTCAGGGTGACATGTTTCTTTTTGTTCGGTAATACAGTTGAAAGATTTTATGGAAATTAAAAAAGACGATATCATTGAAGTAACCATTGAATCAACAGGATTTGAAGGGAAGAGCGTTGCACGAATCGAAGGACTTGTTGTCTTTGTTGAAGGGGCAATTGCCGGCGATACGGTGAAAGCAAAAGTCTATAAGACAAAGAAAAAATACGTTGAAGCAAAATTAACGGAGATTGTTGTGCCATCACCGCAGCGGACTGCAGCGCGATGCAAATATTTCGGAGTATGTGGCGGTTGTAAATGGCAGCATGTTGATTACGCAGTTCAGTTGCAATACAAGCAACAGCATGTGGCTGACGCACTGGAGCGTATTGGAGGATTCAAAGACCTGAACATTCTGCCGATTATCGGTTCCGAAGAACAGTTCTATTATCGGAACAAGTTGGAATTTTCCTTTGCCGATAAACCGTGGTGGACGGAAAAGGATATGGCAGAACTTCAGGTGCGTGAAGGGATCGCGAATAATTTTGCGGTCGGTTTTCATGTACCTCAGCGGTGGGATAAAGTGCTGAATATCGACGAATGTTTCCTTCAATCCGAACTTAGCACAGGTATCCTGAACACCGTACGTGCATTCGCTCTTCAGAACGCCATCCCTGCATTTTCACCGGAAACGGAAAGCGGATATTTCCGCAACCTTGTTATTCGCGAAGGAAAAAACACCGGAGATGTGATGGTAAATCTGGTAACGTTTGAAGATTCACCGGAAGTGATGGAAAGGCTGTCCGCGGAACTGAAACAATCATTCCCTGAGATCACCACGATTATCAACAACGTAACGAAACGGAAATCGCAGGTAGCGCTCGGCGAATATGAAAAAATCTATTACGGTGAAGGAATCATCCATGACAAACTTGGAAAATATCTTTTCCAGATTTCGGCAAATTCGTTTTTCCAGACGAACACAAAACAGGCAGAAAAATTATATACTGTTGCAAAAGAATATGCAGCACTGAAGCCGACGGATATTGTGTACGATTTATATTGCGGCACCGGAAGCATCGGCATCTTTATTTCCGATTCCGTGCAGCAGGTAATCGGCATAGAACTGGTGGAAAGTTCAATTCAGAACGCGCGGAAGAACGCGGAACTGAACGGAGTAGAAAACTGCGAGTTTATCGCCGGCGATCTAAAAGATTTGTTGACGAAAGATGTTGAGTGGAGATCGAGATTCTCGCACCCCGATGTGATCATCGTCGATCCGCCGCGCAGTG
>JALNZH010000053.1 GCA_023229405.1 Bacteroidota bacterium | reverse complement strand
GAGTTTTTCGGAATGCACCTTCACAAAATTCATCGTACGAGATTGGAGCTATGCAGTTCCAATACTTGGGAAAACATCGTCTCATTCTGTATCACCTGCACCCTGAATATGCTGCCCTGTTTAATGAAAACGGCGAGAATTCACTAAATCTGAAAGAGCCTGCAACGAACATTCAAAACGGTCTGGGAATTTTTACTGCAACAAATAGCGACACACTCTTATTAAATGTTAAAAAATAATATCTCCCCACTCTCTTTGAAAGAGAGAGTTCATGCATCTCTGTATGGAGGCAATGTCCTGCAATTTTTTTGGCAGGACATTTTATTTGATAGATACTAAAAAGTACTAAGCAAATTCGCCAATGATTCAGTATTGTTGTTTGTTGAAAGATTGATTTTTATGAGAAGATCAAACCATCTTTTTTTTCTTGTATTAATATTTTTTACAAATCTTGCGGCACAAGGAAAATTTACCATCAGCGGTTATGTCCGTGATATTGAAACCGGCGAGGAATTGTTAGGCGCTACTGTCACCATAGTGCAGTCGAAGATCGGAATGGTGACGAACGAATATGGTTTCTATTCACTCGCATTGTCGCAAGGCACATACACCGTACGATATTCATATATTGGCTTCCAACCGTTTGAAAAACAGATCCAATTAGAGAAAAGTATTCGTCTTAATGTTGAATTGACATCAGATTCTGAAGAATTAGACGAGGTGGTTGTTACCGGTAAACGTGAAGACAACAACATAAAAAGTACAGAACTTAGTGTCGTTGGGTTGAATATGAAAGAGGTTAAATTTATCCCGGTACTGCTTGGAGAACAAGATGTCTTGAAGACTATTCAATTAATGCCGGGAGTAAGCCAGGCAAGCGAAGGAAGCACTGGTTTTTTTGTCCGCGGAGGAGATGCTGATCAAAATCTTATTTTGCTCGATGAAGCACCGGTATTCAATGTCTCCCATTTGCTCGGTTTTTTTTCCGTATTTAATTCCGATGCATTAAAAGATGTAAAATTGTACAAGGGCGGGATTCCAGTTCAATACGGCGGAAGATCGTCATCTGTTCTCGATATACGGATGAAAAACGGAAGTACAAAAGAGTGGAATACATCCGGCGGCATCGGTTTGATCTCATCACGGTTGACTGTTGAGGGTCCTATCTCTATTGATAAAGGTTCAATGATAGTCTCCGGTCGCAGAACTTATGCCGATCTCGCAGTGAAAGCGGTAACATCCAATTTCGAAGACCTTTCGCTGTACTTCTACGATCTGAATATTAAAGCGAATTATAATGTCGGCGATCATGACCGTTTATATTTATCCGGATATTTTGGCCGCGATGTTTTTGATTTTAGCAGCATTGGCGTGGATTGGGGAAATAAAACAGGGACATTGCGATGGAATCATATCTTTAACGAACAATTATTTTCAAATACAGCACTCATTTACAGTGATTATACATATGGTTTTAAGGTGGATAACGAAGGAAATCTCATCAGTCTTTCCACTGGAATTTTCGACTATGAAATAAAAAATAGTTATAACTGGTTCGTCAATCCCGATAATACCATAGCGTTTGGATGGGACGTAACATATTATAAGTTTAGACCGGGAAATTTTTCACTGGAAAATTCAGAATCAAATTCCTCCCAAAATATTGCAGAACAAAAGGGTGTTGAATCAGGTTTGTATGCTTCCAGTGAACAAAAATTAGATGAACGTCTTACAATATTGTACGGATTCCGTCTAAGTTCATTCAGTAACGTCGGCGCATACACCGTAAAGAGTTATGACGAAAAGGATAAAGTCGTAGGTTCAACAATGTATGACGACGGAGATTTCTATCATACATATTTCGGATGGGAACCGCGCATCCATGCAACATATTTACTCGATGAAAAAAGCTCGGCAAAGATTTCTTTTAATCGATTGTTTCAATATTTGCATTTACTTTCTAATTCTACTTCTTCTTCGACAACAGACTTGTGGTCCCCAAGTTCTCCGCTTGTGAAACCTGAAATTACCGATCAAATTGCCTTGGGATATTTCCGAAATTTTGATGAGAACGCATGGGAATTCAGTGTGGAAGGATATTACAAAAATTTGGCAAACCAGGTTGATTACGAAGACGGAGCAGACAGTTTTTTGAATCCTGACGTTGAAGCGGAACTAGTCTTTGGAAAAGGACGTGCATACGGTGTCGAACTGTTCTTGCGTAAGAATGATGGCGAGCTTTCCGGATGGATTTCGTACACGCTTTCAAAATCCGAACGGCGATATGATGCAATCAATAATGGAAAATGGTTTTCAGCGCGTCAGGATCGAGCGCACAATATTTCTCTTGTGACTACGTATCGTTGGTCGTCTGCAGTTATGTTGTCGGCGGAGTGGTTATATTATACTGGTGATGCCGTTACCTATCCTGTAGGAAAGTATGCTATTGACGGTGCAATCGTAAATTTATATTCGTCTCGCAACGCCGATAGAATGCCGGATTACCATCGATTGGATATTGGTTTAATATGGACGTTGAGTGACAAACCTGGCTGGCATTCGGATATTAATTTCTCTGTGTATAATGTGTACAACCGGAAGAACGCGTACACGATTACATTCCAGGAAAGTGAAAATCATCCAGGAACAACTGAAGCGGTACGGCTATCGTTGTTCGGCATCATTCCTTCCGTGTCATGGAACTTTCATTTTTAATCACGGAGGATATGAGAATATATGAAACGATTATTATCAATACTTATTACGGGTCTTTTTGCATTGATTGCTGCCGCCTGCGAAGATGTAATTCAAGTGGATCTAATGTCGTCAGAACAACGCATTGTTCTTGAAGCAATGCTTGATGCGGAAACAGGTCTCTTTGGAATGCATATAAGTAAGACGGCAAGTTATTATGAAACGAACGATTTTGAGGCTGTTCCCGGCGCAATAGTCACATTGACAACCTCAACCGGAAATACCTACCAATGTATAGACAGCGGAAACGGTGGTTATGCGGCACAGAATATTGTTGTCAATCCAGGTGACACGGTAAACATTACCATTAAAACATCCGAAAACAAATTGTTTCACGCAAGAACAACTGTCCCCGTAAAAGCAACCCTTACAGGACTTGAAACCGAGAAACAGAACGGTCCTTTTGGAAACAGAGGAGAAGCATATCAATTATATGCACTCTGGGAAGATTCCGCAGGAGTAAAAAATTATTACAGATTAAAACTTACGGTAAACGATACTTCAAGGACAAATCAATATTTTCTGCTTGATGATAAGATCGGAGATGGCGAAACGATGCGGCGACAAATATTTAGAGAACCTTTTCAACCGGGAGATGTTGTAACAGTTGAATTGCTCTCGATTGACGAATCGTATTACGAATATTTCCTGCAGATCGCTGACATTCAGGGTTCAGGTTTTTCTGCAGCAACTCCATACAATCCGATGGGAAATATCGACAATGATGCACTGGGGTATTTCGGGATTGTGTATCGTTCAAGCAAACGGATTGTTATTCCAACGTGAGGAATGTATTGAATAGCTGGACATTTGAAATCGAAATACAACTCTGAAAATTTTTTAAGTGGAGTTTTTGAATCAAACTCACTGAATCTCGTATTGAAAGACAAGCCGTCCTTATACCCTTCACTGCAAAACCAAAGTTAAGAACTCACTTTAGTACAAAACTACTCAAATAATACCAATTTCACATTAAATAAGTTATATAGTAAACTGCTTGTTTCAGCATGAATTGGATCTTGCGCAAGATATTTTAAAAAATCTGCCCATAAATATCTCAGATCAATATTGAGAGTATTTTCTTTGATTTTTGTGAATCAGTAGGTTTTTGGACTGATTGCTGTGCCGGTGAGTGACCTTATCAATTGTGATGTCCGACGCGAATTCCAAAAATGACTGAAATATTTTTTTATAGATCGTCGCAGTTCTAATCGCCATGTTGCCTTGAACATACAGAAGAATCTCGACAATGAATTCTAAGAGCTTTGGAATTGAGCGGATAATTTTGGATTTGCTTCGTTTTCAGTGAGTACGCGAAGCACTTCACTTCTATTTCGAGTTTTGGTTGAAATCCAGTGACAGGAACCGTCACCTCGTACGAGGACGAGATAAAAAATCCCGTTTTGGCGTTTGAAGATGGTCGACATAAACACCTGCTGTTAGCAATCTGTTAGCAATTGTGTTAGCAGTCGACTTGTATGACAGACCCAACGATTGTAAGTCGTTGTATTATATTGTACTCCCAACGGGAATCGAACCCGTGTTACAAGCTTGAAAAGCTCGTGTCCTAACCCCTAGACGATGGGAGCATTAGAACATAGTTCAAAAGGCATTTTGGGGTGACCAGTGGGATTTGAACCCACGACCTCCAGGGCCACAACCTGGCGTTCTAACCGACTGAACTATGGCCACCATTAGACTAAAAACCACGCTATCGCGTGGTTTTTAGCATACCAATATACTAAAAAATGAGTAACGAGGCAAGAATAAATCATACCATACCATAGTTGTTCAAAATAAAACCATTATTGACAAAAATTTATCGAAGCGAGTGGATTTATGGAAGATATGTTATGTTGAGAAAAATAATCCCTCCGCTACATTTTGTATAGTGTTGGATGAGAAGTGGGAGGAAGCGAAATTTTTCTCCCCTGTAAAGGGGGAGATACAGAGGGGGTCATGAAATCATGAAGGGGCTTTTGATGGCGTTTTTTGCCATCTACGGGCAAGTGCGAACGGGATTCATCGCGCGCGTTAAATTTTTACAAATGGGTTTGCCGCCTCCCATTTCATAATGGGCGGCATCCCGCTCCGCGGGACTTGTGCTTCTTTTCTTGTGCCGACCAAATTTTTATACCATGTCGGCATTCCTTCGGAACCCTGTCAAGAAAAGAAGGAATAAGTTTTTCTCTTGTATGATGTATTTTGGACAAGTATGTCGAGTTATTCCACCAACGAATATTGCTATTTCTGTTTGTTACAAAAAAAATGTGAATTGCCTTTTTTTCCGGCTAAACAATGCCATTTGCAACCATTCCGAAAATAAATCCCTTGATTTTCCTGGATTAATAGGGTACCATGTGGAAGCCCTTCCGTGGTGGACAAATATTGGTTTCGTTATACCTAACACCCTCCGAACTATTGAAGTAACGAAATCGTGAGTAGTTTTCACCCTCCAACGCTCATCATCCAAGGGAAGAAATTGAACAGAATTAGTTCTCGTCTGCGGCTTTCCAGTAACTCTAATAAAATCGCCTAAAACCGGCGGTATTATCGTTAAACATTCAATAGGGTGCATTATGAAAAAATTTTCACTCGTACTTCTCCTTTTCCTAAGTTCCACCGTATTCTCCCAAACCATTCCCGTCACTTTCCATTTCCGTCCGACCTTCAAAGAATTTACAGTTCTTCGTCTGGTAGGGACGATGAATGGTTGGAATAACGCCGATCCAGCAATGGTGATGACCGATCCGGATGCCGACGGCGAATATGCCATCACCATCCCGCTGAATGTCGGTACCGATTATATGTATAAGTTCTGCATGGACGCAAATTGGGGACTCGCATTCGGAGACCCTGATAATCCAAGAATCAATACCAGCGATAATGACAATTCAATGTTACTGGTGAAGGATCCAATGATCACATATCTTCTTCCCCGGGATATGGACTCTAAGAGTAAGGTATATGTCGATACATCAAAGTACGGAAATCCAATTAGGGTCATCATTGCTCATGCTGCCGATAAACCAATCGATACTACGAAACTGAGTGTTTCAATAGACGGTGTTCCGGTGTCGTCTCCTTGGCAATATTACAATAGTGTTAAAAAAGAATTTTTCTATACGCCGAATCCTCCATTGGAGACAGGGAATCACATTGTGATTGCATCCATTACATCCGCTGCTGGAGTTGATCAAAAGTCTTCCACATATTCGAGAGATCCGAACCAGATTATCCTCAAAGTTCCTGTGGATTTTTATTATGACCAAAATAACCGCACAGTAGCGTTTGCCCAACCTCTGTGGGATGTTGCAGCTGTCGGCAGTTTCAACAACTGGAATGACGCCTTTAATCCGATGTCTAACGTTTCCGGGAACGGCGTCTGGGAAACGACCGTCATGCTGGAACCCGATTCTATTGAATACAAAATTAAATTGAATAAGATCTCCTGGGAAAATGATCCGGACTATCCTGATGTCAATCTTGGTTCAGGCAACAACCGGCTCACTGTCGTTGCAGATACGATCTCATCGGTGAAACTCCTTTCTCCGTTGGAGAATACAACGTTCAAGCATGATACAACCATGAGTTTTAAATTCCTTCTCCGTTCCGGTGCAAAATCCAAAGGCGTTGATACGGCAACGATTACCGTACTCTACAACGGAAACCCTGCAGCGTTTACATACCATACCGATCGTACTGTAACTGCCGAAATTCCTATGTCCGGCGAAGGAAGACACACGGTAGATTTTACGTTTAAGAACACAGAAGGAAACTCTGCACACCAGGTGTACTCATTCGGTATTTCCGGTGCATCCAAAGGTGTGTTTACGGTTGATGGCATCGGGGATGAACAATATATCAGTCCGGCCGGTGTGACAACAGGTTCGGCAGATATCCTGTCCGTGGCAATCCGGGAAACAGCCGGTCATGATTCGCTGAAATTCATCGTTCACATGAAAAGCGTTGATGACCGGACGCGCATCGGATTGTTGATCTGCAATCCCGCTTCCGGTTTTGTGAACGACCAGCGACAGCTCGATATCAAGCTTCCTGACTGGAACGGGCAGGGCGTATTTGCGTCAATCGGTTTTGCAGGAAACAGTTATCATAATTCCACGGTTGAAAACAGGTTTATGATTTCCAACAGTCCAGTAACGTACAGCACGGATTCCATTGTGGTAAATTCTGATGCTGTTGCGACAAAAACGATAGAATTTACCGTCAGTCTTGCATTCCTTGGCATTCACATGGGAGGATGGACCGAAGAGCGGGATTTCAGCATCTGGACCTATCTTGCGTCTACCGATCACAGTGGAGCGAGTTATGAAGTGGGAACAGAGGAAGGTGGGAGCAGTGCTGTTGAAGATCCCGATGTGTACGATGCAGCATTTATTCGCAGCACGTTTTGGCAAGAGAGGATCCTCCGGAATTATATAGCTTCTGGTACACGATTAGCGACACTCGACGGCACCGGTCGCGGGTTGCTTCCGTTGACGGCGGCACAAATTTCGGACAGCCTGGCGAACAAAGTCACCTATGTCTCCTTCTTGACGCCAGGAGTGGATTACTGGTATTCCAATGTCACGGTCCATGGTTCTGTGTCTGATTCTTCCATCAAAACCATTTCCTTCATCTTTAACGGAACGGCAACGAACCACAATATCACTGGTGGAAAATTTGACATCCCCGTTGTTTTGAACGAAGGAAGCAACACTGTTGTCGTGAAGGTTGTGGATACAAATGCCATCACAACAACGTCCAAAGAGCTGGTGTTGACATACAGACCGGATAATAAACCAGTTGTTCTCTTGGCGGGAACAGCCAGCGGAAGGAATATCACACTTGCCGCGTCAGCAACTTCTCCCATCAATGAGAAGTTAAGTTATACCTGGACAGATGATGTAAAAAATCCTCAACCGGTCTCACTGATATCGACAACGGACAGTGTTAGTTTCATGCTGCCGAAAATAGACGGAGAATATCTCTTTACCGTGACAGTGACAGATACAAAAACCAATTCGTCTTTCGCGAAAATTGCAGTTAAGACAACCGGCGATTCTATCTATGTCGCTTCCGCAGACGATAATTATCATGCGGACTGGGTGGATTCAGCGGTCATCTACGAAATCTATCCCCGATCGTTCTCGCAACAGGGCGGATTTCAAGGTATTACTGCAAACATAGCAAAGATCAAATCACTTGGTGCGAATACGGTATGGTTCATGCCTGTGTTTGAAGGCCCTACCGTTCACGGATATGAAATAAATAATTATTATGCGCTTGAAAGCGATTTTGGCACGAACGCTGATTTTGTGAATATGATGGCGGCGTTGAAACAAAACGGCATCAGGGTAATTCTGGACCTTGTTGTTAACCACACCGGAATCAGTCATCCGTTCATGCAGAATGTATTCAAATACAAAGGATACTCTCCCTGGGCGAATTTTTACCACTGGTCCGGTGAACCGGGAGCTTCCTCGTACCAATATTATTTCGATTGGTCGTCTCTGCCGAATCTGAATCATAACAATCCCGATGTGAGGAAATATTTCATCGATATTTCGAAATATTGGGTGCAGCAGTATGGCATCGATGGATATCGCTGCGATGTTGCCTGGGGTGTGGAAGAGCGGAACAATCTGTTCTGGAAGGAATGGAGAACGGCGTTGAAGAGCGTCAATCCGGACGTGTATCTGTTGGCAGAAGCATCGTCAACGAATTCCGTGTTTTATCAGAAACGATTTGATTCTGCGTATGATTGGGATCTTCGCTCACTGATGATCAGTGTGTTGAACGGTTCGAATACCCTGGGTGCTGTACATCATCAAGTGATGCATTCGTCAGCACCATTTGCGAGGCCGTTCCGGTTTGTGGAAAACCACGATGAAACGCGTGCAACAGCGATGTTTGACACCAAACGTTCCTTGTTGATGCACACTATTGTCTTTACACTCAATGGTATTCCTCTTATTTATTCGGGTGGCGAAGTTGGGGAAACAACACAGCGCAACATGATCAACTGGACTGATCCGGAAAATGTTCACCCATATTTTGAACGTCTTGTAAAGATTAGAAAAGAGTATATCCACAATCCCGTCATTACCCGCGTTCAGAATTCGGATACTGCATCGGTGTATTCATATTCGTCAACCAGCGATAAGTCGACTCTGGTGACGGTGGCAAACTTCAAGAATACGAACCCGTCGGTTTCTCTTGATCTTTCAACGCTTCCGTTCGATGGCACAAGTACATACTACCTTACCGATCTGTTTACTGGAATTGTCTATACTGTACTCCCAACGGATCGAAAGGCGGTGCCAATTGCGTTGACGAATTATCAAGCAAGAGTACTCTACTATGGACTTACGCCGATTGTCGTTTCAGTAATTGAAGGACAGCGGGAAATGGTGCCGGGGGAGATGGTACTGGAGCAAAACTTCCCGAATCCGTTCAATCCAACAACAACGGTTCGATTTGGTTTGCCGGCGCTGAGCCGTGTTAAGCTTCAAGTATATAATGTGCTTGGCCAGATGGTTGCCGAATTAGTGAACGGCCAGCTCTCTGCCGGTTGGCACGAAATGACCTGGAACGCATCTGTTTCATCCGGAATATATTTCTGCCGTCTGGAAACAGCCCAGATACATAATCCGGGCAGCCGCGTCGTGTATGTAAAGAAAATGCTTTTGATGAAATAAGGCCAAATGGCACTATTGTTATAACATTGAACATAGAGGAATCCGCTGACAGGCGGATTCCTCTACTTCTTCTTTTGCCCTAACCTTTTCTTTCATTCCACCAGGTATCGATCTTTTTCCCGCTCCAAATTGTGAAAAGAAAAAAGAGCATTCCTACTGCTACATCCACCACATAGTGGTACCTCATATAGACTGTCGAAATAATTAAAAGAGAACCGCCGACGAACAACAACCACCTGATCCGAGTGTTTGTGGTAAATGCCACGTACATTGCGACCAGTGTCAATTGTGTATGTCCGCTGGGGAAAGCATCCCGATGAACAAACTGAGCAGGATCAGAAACACCGCCCGGCACGCCGCCGCCGGAATTGACGATCATTCGCAAATAATCGGTTAAGAATATGCCACGAAGCTCGGTATCTGTCGAAAAAAAATCATGTAATGTAAAACGCGGACCGATTGCCGGAAAGAGCAAATACCCGATATAGGAAAGATAAAATCCGTAAACGACCAGCATGGAACCGGAACGGAACGCAGTATGATCATCTCGCCGGTATAATTCAAAAAATAGCGCGATAAAAAAAAGGTAGTATGATGAATACGCAATCTGTAGAAGCTCCGTAAGCAGGGGATGCGCGAATTGTGAGATCCAATGCGTAGGATCAACGCCGAACACCGCACGGTCGATCATGATTAAAATATCATCATAATCCCGCTGGTGAATCGGATGGGCGATGGAGGAGGTTTGTGTGTAGATGAAGAGAATCGTCGGAACGAGATACCAATCCCGAAAGAGCGTTATAAATGCACTGCTCTCCCTGCCGCGGTATTGGACGTAGTGAGTACTGAAAAGAATAGCTGAACAAAGAAGAATGTTCAATGGGATGTAAATAAACCACAGATTAATTCTCGCTGCGAAAAGTGATTCCAGCAATACTAGAAAAAAAATGAAAAGCAGAGTAACGGCATCAGCAGAAGTTAGGTGCGGAAATCGTTTCATGTAATCTTACTGCAGCAATGATAAGAATAATGTGGCTAATCCTAGGAACGACGCAAATCCCAGCACATCGGTAAATGTTGTTACAAGCACTGCCGATGCAAGGGCAGGATCAATTTTCATCCACTTTAAGGTAAGTGGAACGATTGTGCCCGCGCACCCTGCGACGAACATATTTGTAATCATCGCAAGACAGATAACTACGCCAAGCATCGGTGTGCCGCTAAAAATTGCGATCACCGTTCCGGTCAACACGCCGTTAGCAAAACCGTTCATCAACCCGATTTGCAGCTCTTTCCACAACACACGTAATTGGTTTGAAGAGCTGACCTCGCCCAATGCGATGCCGCGGACCATAACAGTAATAGTTTGTGTCGCTGCATTGCCTCCCATGCCTGCCACAATCGGCATCAGTGCTGCTAGAATAACCACTTTTTCGATGGTAGCCTGAAATACTCCGACAACGGAGGCGGCAAGAAACGCCGTCAGCAAATTGACATACAACCACGGCAGCCGTCGGCGGAGCGCAATGAACGGCGGCGTAGAAATATGTTCATCCTCGCCGACACCGCCCAACCGCAGAATGTCTTCCGATGCTTCTTCTTCGATGACATCAACAACGTCATCTACAGTAATTCGTCCAACGACTCTTCCTGAGAAATCGACAACCGGCGCTGCTACGAGATTGTATTTCTTAAAGATGTTCGCTACCTCTTCCTGATCCATATCCGTTTTCACACTGATAATGTCCGTGTCCATTACCTTGTAAATCCGCCGCGCGGGGGAGAGAAGAATAAGATTGGAAATGGAGAGTGAACCAACCAACTTTTCGTTTTCATCAACAACGTACACGAAATATAAATGCTGCCCAACATCTTCCTTTGCAGCACGACGCACTGCCTGAATCGCTTTCTTCACGGTGTCCTTCTGGTGAACCGTGATAACCTCCTTCTGCATGATACCGCCGGCGGTATTCTCATCGTACTGCAGAAGCTCTTTCAGGTCCTGCGAATCTTTCGCGCTCAGATCGTCCAGCACTTCTTCCGCTTTTTCGTCGGACAATTCAGAAACAATATCGGTTGCTTCGTCTGAGGGGAGTTCTTCGACGATGTCGGAGATTTGTTCGCTATGCAAGGTCAGCAGGAAATGTTCGCGGTGGTCGTCATTCAGTTCGACGATCACTTTACCCTGATCTTCAGTGGAGAGAAGCGAAAAGAGATAATCGCCTTCTTCAAATTCTAACCGGTTAATAATGTGGGCAATATCGGTCGGATATAAATCGTTCAGAATGTTCTTGATGAGAAAATCTGATTTCGTCTTGATGAGATCCCGGAGATCTTCCATCAGTTCATCATCTATTTCTATCAATTCCTGGGGTGAATAGGTTGATTCAGCCATCGACCTCCTCCGTTGTCGTATTGAGGATTTGCGGTGCCAGGTGGACCAGTTCATTGCTCAGTTGTACAAAATCAGCTACGGAGAGTTCTTCCGGACGCAATTCCAAATCGACGGAAAGCCCTTCAAGCTCGGCAACAGGGATGTCGAGTCCTTTTAGACCATTACGCAGTGTTTTCCGGCGTTTGCCGAAGGTGCCGCGGACGATTTTGCGAAACAACTGTTCGTGTGTTGCTTTCGGAGCGAATGGGTGTTCAAAATCCAGATGGAGAATTGCCGACGAAACATTCGGAATCGGGAAAAATGAATTTCGGGAGACGGCGAATTGCATTTTGGGTGTACTATAATATTGCAATAGAATGGAAAGAATGCCGTATTCTTTTGTCCGCGGTTTTGCAACGATCCTCTGTGCTACTTCGGTTTGCATCATCACCAAAAAGTCTTTCACCGCGGGGAGTGAATCCACCACATGAAAGAGGATTGGTGTCGTAATATTGTATGGAATATTGCCGATCAGTCGGATTGGTTTGCCGATCTGTTCACGCAGTTCCGTCATTGAAACGTTCAGAATATCGTTGTGGATGACGGTAATCTTTTCGCCAAACTGTTCCTGTAGCATCGGAGCCAGGTCGTTGTCAAGTTCAATCACTGTGCAGTGCGGCAATGTCTGTAGTAATAGCGCGGTCAGCGCGCCTTTTCCGGGACCGATCTCCACGACACCGTCTTCCGGCCGGGCATCAAATACTTTGATGATTTTCTGTGCGACATTCGCATCCTGGAGGAAGTTTTGACCGAGAGATTTTTTGGCGCGATGCATCATAATTTTTTTTTCCAATGAACGAATTGAACTAACGTGAATGAATATAACGAATGAACAGACGTATTTCAATGAACAATGCCGATACAATTTTTAGGGCGCGTTATGTCGAACTCCCACCTGCCGTACAAATTTTTAATCAGCGGGCAGGCGTCTGCATGACAAGTATTAAATTTTCACTACACATGGCTGAATAATGCCAATTCTTGCCTCTCTCTCTTTTTCTTTTCATATTGACGTATTCCCATGAAATCTTTCCTCACTCTTATACGTTCCTGGAGCGCCAAGGACGACCTTGCTGCAAAATGGATCATTCTGTCTGTCTTTGTGGTCTTAGTCGCCCTTATGTTTCCCCAGGGGCTCGCTGTGGAATCCGCGTATCCTTCCGGTATGATCTGGACGGAAAACGATCTGTATGCACCTTTTGCATTTCCCATTTATAAAGATGAACGGGAATATGAACGGGAACGCCAGCTGGCAGCCGGGAAAGTTTACAAAGTGTTCGAAGAAAATTCCGCTACTGCTCAGGAATATCTGGATTCGTTGCAAAGGTTTTTTGTGACTTTACAGACCATTCTGGACCGGCGCAAAGGGGATGAAGAAGAGATCAAAGAGGCGCTGATCAATTTCCCGGTTCAATTTGTGGAGAGCGAATGGCAGACCCTTTGGTTTTTGCGTAATGCAGAACGGCAATCGTCTGGTAAACCGCCGAAATATTCATTCGACAAACTTCACCGGGATGTTCTGTTGGTGGTGAACGGATTGTATCTGGAAGGGATCGTCGATGTGCGAAAGTCGCAATATCGCGACGACGAATTAATTGCAAAACGAAAAAAGACCAACGAACAGATTGTTCCTCTTAACAGATTTTTGGACAAGTATGAGCTGGGGAAATCCGTGCAACAAACATTTATCGGCGGATTCAAGAGCGAGAATGATACAGTATCCATTGCCATGAAAATTGCGTTGACATTCCTGATGCCGAATGTGATTTTTCAACGGGACCAAACGGAGCGAGAGATTCAGTTTGCAGTGGATCTTGTTCCGCGTACTGTTGGCGCCGTAAGCGAAGGGGAACGGATTATTGCAAAACGTGAACGGGTGACGGAAGAAATTAAATTAAAATTGGATTCCATGCGGAAGGCAAAAGAAGAACGGGGTGCGGGAATTAATGTGTATGTTACCTTCGTTGGCAAAACGTTACGGGTGTTTGCCATCATGTGGATGCTGGCGATGTATATCTATCTGTTCAGAAAGAAGATTTATCACGACAATGCGAAATTGATTATGATTTCGTCCCTCTTTCTTATCGTGTCTTTTATTGCATACCTCACCGTGCAAAATTCCACAGATCTGCCGTTGCGGTATCTCATTATTATTCCTGCAGTTTCAATGATTATTGCAATCATCTTCGACTCCCGCGTGGCGTTCTACAGTACGGTGGTTATCTCATTAATTGTTGCGGGAATTCGCGGTAACGATTATGCCATTGCCCTCTCGTCATTGGTCGCAGGCGCGTTTGCCATTTACACGGTGCGGGATATTAAAAAACGTACGCAGATCTTCCGGTCAATTATTTATGTTTTTCTCGGTTATGCTATTACAATCGTTGCCTTGGGGTTAGAACGCTACGAATCATTGTCCGTGCTCGGAGACCAATTACTCGTTGCTGGTTTTAATGCAATTCTTTCGCCAATTCTGACGTATGGTCTCCTAATTTTCATGGAGAGAATCTTCAGTGTTTCTACCGAACTAACACTGGTCGATCTTTCCGACTTGAATCATCCGGTGTTAAAAGAATTATCGCATAAAGCGCCGGGATCATTTCATCACAGTGTAAGCGTTTCAACTATGGCGGAATCGGCGGCGCAAGCGATCGGTGCCAATGCTACACTGGCACGCGTCGGCGGTCTCTATCATGATATTGGCAAACTGATCAATCCCGATTCGTTTGTGGAAAATCTACTTGGTACTGAAAACAGGCACCGTACGATGAGTCCCCGAAAAAGCGTCAGGGTGATCGCCGCACATATCGAAGACGGCATTACTCTTGCGCGTCAGTACAAGCTTCCGCAGACGGTGATTGATTTTATTCCCATGCATCACGGAACGATGCACGTTGGATTTTTTTATGAAAAAGCGTTGCGGCAGAAAAAAAGCAGGAGCGAGGTGAACGAAAATGACTTTCGGTATCCGGGACCGAAACCGAACTCGAAAGAAACGGCAATTGTTATGTTGGCAGACGGCGTTGAAGCCTCAACCCGTGCTATTGTGGAACCGACAGTGGAAAAGATTGAAGCGAATATCGATTCATTAATCAAATTGCGACTGCTGGAAGGCGAACTGGATGAGAGCAACCTGAACCTGCGTGATCTGAATAGTATCAAAGAAAGTTTTGTCAAAATTCTCATCGGCATTCACCATTCACGTCTGCGGTATCCGGAGTCGGGAAACGAAACCGCAACGCAGTCTTCATCAACGGATGCGGATTCGTCCGAACAGGCTGCACACACGCCAAAAGCATCAACAGAGAAACGCCTGCAACGCACTATCGATTCTATCGATCGAAAATGAGTTTCGATACAAAGCCCTACATCCGTTTTATTCAACTCGAAAAAAGCCTTGCCGGAAATTCCATTGAGGCGTATGAACGGGATATCAACCGGTATGTACGGTTTCTCGAAGCATCCGGTGTTAAAAATTTTGACGAAGTGGAAGAAGAACATGTGTCGAAGTTCATTCGGAATCTGCGCGAAGCGGAACTCTCGCCGAAAAGTATCGCGCGGAATATTTCCGCAGTGAAGGGAATGCATAAATTTTTAATCGGTGAGAAGATGATTCAGTTTGATCCGACACAGAACATCGAACTTCCGAAAAAAGGGAAACATCTGCCGGATGTGTTGAGTGTGGATGAAATTAATCAGGTGCTGGAGGCGGCGAATCCCGATTCTGAAACAGCGACGAAGTTTGTCTGGCGGGATCGAGCAATTCTGGAAACGCTCTATGCTACTGGAATGCGCGTGTCTGAATTGACCGGTCTGACTCTTTCAAATATTCTCGAAGAACAACAACTGGTACGCGTGTTCGGCAAAGGGTCCAAAGAACGGTTGATCCCGATCGGTGAGTTTGCGTTGAAATGGATCAACGAATATAAACAGCGTGTGCGGACGGAACTATTGCGCCATATCCGGTCAAACGATGCGGTTTTTCTGAACTTTCGAGGCGGACCGATTTCCCGCGTTTCCGTCTGGCAAATTGTGACGGATTATACTCGCCGAGCAGGGATCAGTAAAGAGATTCATCCGCATACGTTTCGCCATTCATTCGCAACACATCTGCTTGAAGGGGGAGCTGATCTGCGTTCGGTGCAAGAGATGCTCGGTCATGCAGATATTTCCACCACTCAAATTTATACTCATATCGACAGGGAACACTTGAAACAACAACATAAACAATTTCATCCGAGGGCGTAAGGGTATAATGTTGCTCCATTCTTCTTTTTCATGAAGTAGAGAAATATATTGTGTTGTGGCCACAAAAAATTTAGGAGAATTGAGCATGTAATGATATAATGAGCTAAACGTTTTCCTTTC
>JALNZH010000403.1 GCA_023229405.1 Bacteroidota bacterium | reverse complement strand
AGAACATATCGATCTTCTTCTCACGTAACTCCGTATTGCTGGCAAGCAGATGGTTCTCATCCGCTCCTTTCCCGAGTGTGAAGACCGGTTCATGTTCCGTCAACAACAATACATCGCTGATCCGCCGATCATGGCGTGCAGCAAAAATTCTTTTCTGCAGTTCCCAAGTTTCGGCATATCTGGTTCGGCCAAGATCGACGACGAGAAGTTGATTCATAATTTTTTACAGATCTACGAAATTTTATTTCCTCGAAGATCTTTTTATCTCCTAAATATGGAGTGCGCGGCCGTATGCATCAAGCGCCGCTTCCATCACCCCTTCAGTTAATGTGGGATGTGCATGAATCGTATTGTATAATTGCTCTGCAGTTGTTTCAAGCGTGCGGGCTGTCGCCAGTTCTGCGATCATTTCTGTTGCTTCAGGACCGATAATGTGAGCACCAAGTAATTCACCATACTTCGCGTCGAAGATCAATTTTACCATTCCTTCAGTCTCGTTCAGCGCCAAAGCTTTGCCGTGGGAACGGAAGGGATATCGTCCAATTTTAAGTTCTTTTCCGGTTGCACGTGCTTTTTCTTCAGTCATACCGACACTTGCTACCTGTGGTTGGCAATATGTGCATCCCGGAATGTTTTCGTAATCCACAGCGTGAGGATGCTTACCGGAGATTGCTTCTATGCAAACGATTCCTTCGTGCGACGCTTTGTGCGCAAGACACGGCGGTCCAGCAACATCGCCGATCGCATAAATGCCATCGATGTTTGTCTTAAGATATTTGTCCACTTTGATGAATGATTTTTCCGTCTTCACTCCAAGCGCTTCCAGTCCGAGATGTTCGATGTTTCCCTGAACTCCGATCGCGCTCAAGACGATGTCTGCTTTAATTTCCTTCACACCATCCTTGTTGGAATATTTCACAATCGCTTCATTTCCTGTGGTGACACTTTCCACTTTCGTATCCACCAATACTTCAATTCCTGATTTTTCGAAATTTCGGCGAAGGATTTTTGTGATTTCACGATCCTCAACCGGCAGCAGGCTGTCCAGCATTTCGATGATTGTTACTTTTGTTCCGTACGCGTTGTAAATGTATGCAAATTCCGAACCGATCGCCCCGGATCCGATAACAACCATTCTTTTCGGCACTTCAGGAAGAACCATTGCTTCGCTACTGGTAATAATCTGTTTGTAATCAACCGGAATATTCGGCAGTATTCTTGGGCGTGCACCGGTGGAAACGATAATATGTTTTGCGTTCACTTTTTCTTTTTTCCCGGCAACGTCCATCTCCACGACCCCTTTGGCAACGATCTTTGCCGTGGCATACGCATGGTCCACTTTATTTTTTTTGAAAAGAAACTCAATTCCCTTTGAACTCTTTGCGGAGATGTCACGGCTTCGTTTTACCGCTTTAGAAAAATCCACCTTCAGATTATCGAATGAAAATCCGAAATCTTCGGCATGCTTGAATGTCGTTAATACTTCGGCATTTTTTATCAATGCTTTTGTCGGGATACATCCCCAGTTCAAACAGACTCCGCCTAATTTTTCTTTTTCAACCACAAGTGTTTTCAGTCCTAATTGACCGGCACGAATACCGGCAACATATCCGCCCGGGCCTCCGCCAATAACCACTACATCATATTGCTTCTCTGCCATAGTTTCCTCTTGTTAGAAATGAGTTTATATATCGTAACTTGGTGCTTCTTCCTGATCAATCTCTTTCTGTTCGTGGTGTGCAGACGGTACCGCTGCACGGTAAAGATATCGCCCTACTCCAAACAGCACGAATGCTGCGAAAACATAAAAGAGCGCCTCACCTTTCGTAACAACAATCAACAAAACACAGAAGAAAAAAGAAATCGATTTCACAGGATGTTTTCGTACTTCCTTTGCCGAAAATTTCGGTAGGGTATCGTATTTTATCTTGCTTACCATAATCAATGAAAGTGCAACACTTAGCGGAGCAAGCATCAATGCCGGAATTCCTTCCAGTTGATGGGCGTCATTCATAAAGGTGAAAAGATAAGAAACAATCGCAAAGGCACTTGCAGGAATCGGTAATCCGGTAAAATAGTCTTTATCAAAACCAACGAGCTGAACATTAAACCGTGCCAGCCGGATACCACCCATGATCATCAACAGTGAACTTATGATCATTCCCCATTCATTGAGTTGGTAGAGCTGGACTTTATAGGCGAGAAATGCAGGTGCAGCCCCGAATGACACAATATCGGAAAGAGAATCGATCTCAACGCCGAACTGACTGCTGGATTTTGTCAGCCGTGCCATCATCCCATCCAGTGCATCAAACACGCCGGCAAGAATTATAAAATAAATCGCCTCAATAAAATTCCCGTCACTTGCCTGCACGATCGAGAGCAGTCCGCAGAACATATTCAAGACTGTGAACAGCGTCGGTACGACTGCGCGCGTAATTCTCACTTCCACTCCGCAACGACTGTTTCACCGGCGATGGTCTTTTGATTCAGCACCACTTTTACCTCGGCAGACTTCGGCACATAGATGTCCACACGTGACCCGAATTTGATCATTCCGAATCGTTTTCCGACTTCAACATTGTCTCC
>JALNZH010000402.1 GCA_023229405.1 Bacteroidota bacterium | reverse complement strand
ACATATCTATAATTATCTTCAACGGTATATCGAAAAGACTATTGTTGAACTTCCTGTTCTTACAAAAGGCGTAGTGACTACTCCAGGCCAAATCGCGCGTATCGTAAAATGGTGTTGTGACAACGGGCACTATATGCCAAATCTGCAAGCCGAGACTCTTGAGCTTGAACTCTGCCGACCAAGTCTTCCTGCCAATATACGCCGAATTCTGGAATTACGGCAAGAGCTCGGTAGATCTTCTACTGCCAAGTATAAGAAGATCTTGGCTCAAGCGCTAAAGCTTCTTGGAAAACCAGGGTACTGGGTATACGATAATCTGCGGTATCACGGTGCTGGCACAGGTAGATGGACAGGCATGGGCTTCCAAATGCATAACTTGCCGCGGCTTGGTGTTAAAGACCTACTTGCTCGTGATGTACCTGACGATGAGCATATTGACCCGCAGCCTTTTATTGACATGTTTAACGGAGTATACTGTGGTACGTCAGAAGACGTAAATTCATGCATGAATGAGGCAGGTATTATAAACCCAGTTAAAGTAGCCAAAGCGCTTATTCGGCCTATGATTAAAGCGCCTAAAGGTTACGTAATAGTTGTAGCAGACTATACGTCAATTGAGAATATGATCTTGGCTTGGGCTGCCGATGACTTTCAAACACTGGAGGATTTTAGAAACTGTGTCGATCAATACAAAACCATGGCAAGCGCAAGATTTGGTGTGGCTTACGACGAAGTCACAAAAGAACAACGTCGAGTTGGTAAAGTCATCATTCTGGGATGTGGCTTCGGGATGGGCTGGGCCAAATTTAAGACAACAGCACTTACACAAGCAAAGCTTGAGCTTTCCGATGCTGAAGCCCAAGCTTCCGTCAACGCCTACAGAGACAAGTACTCTCTCGTTAAGCTACTATGGCGAAACTTACATCGTACTGCCGTTGAAGCCGTCATTAGCGGACAAAAGCGGCGATATAAGAATACGACATTTGGCACGTTTGTTCGAAATGGTGTTAAGTGGCTTGCTATGCTCTTACCTACAGGAAAAGCTTTATACTACTGCGAGCCTACTGTTAAACAAGAACTCATTAAAGACTATGAGTTCATGGGGCCAGTACCGACAATTACCCATTGGGGGGTTAACCCATATTCTAAGAAATGGTCCAGACTTAAGTTAATCCCCGGTCGTATTACAGAAAATTTTGTACAGGCCTCTGCACGAGAAGTTATGGCCCAAGGCATGCTCAGAGTAAAAAAGCAAATGCCTTTTATCAAGGCTATCGGTTCAGTACATGATGAAGCTTTAGGTCTTATCAAAGAAACTGATGCGACACCTGAGAATCTTAAGTTATACTGTGAAACTTTAAGCGCAGCAGACTTTCTCCCTGGCTGTCCAATCAAAGCTGCAGGTTTTTATACTACTCGGTATAAAAAGGAATAGCCATGCGTATAAACTTCAATGACAGACCAAGACACCGTCCATCAGTATACGACATGGCCCATGATATACAAAGATCATGCGCTGTTGGTCAACGTGTAACATTCTCACGTACAGTCATGAATGACGTATGGTATAACGAGTTATACTATAAAAACGCCATGGAGCATATTATGGACAATATAGTAGGGTCTATGCATAACTGGCGCTGGTATACAGACCCTATTACAGGCAACGTCACTTTTGACCATTTTGGAGATAAATGACATGCACGGTATGTTACCAGTATTTTATATATGCTTTGGTATAATGCTATCTAATGTAGTACTTTTTGGTTGCGCTGACCGGTATACACGATTTATACTAACCCTCGGTGTTTGTATTATTTATACTCTTTATTCACTTTTGTTCACTGTATAGGAGCACTTATGTTTCTTGATAACATTAAACCTTTTTCTGTAAAACAATGGCCAGAGAGAGAACGAGATATAAGTCACTGGCTGAAGGCGGCAAAGTGCATTCCGAATATTACTGATCCAGAGGAGGCTTTGCGGTATTTACAAGTGGAGTTAGCTACACGACGAAGACCTCTGCTTGTAGACCGGCTTTATCGGCGGTTTTCGCACTTGCGTTGTCTTAATGAGTTTAACGACCTTATAGTCATATTCCAGCATTCCTCAGTTATACCTTTCTACCCAGAATATGACAAAATGCTTATAAGCTGGGACCACGTATACCCAGTGGTAAGTACTTACGAGCCAAAAGACGCAAACAAAATACTGGATTTATTGCACTACGAGTGGTCGAAAAAGCGCCGACTCTATCTTATGAAACGGCTTATGACAAAGTACCAGTCATTACGCAGATGCCGGGAACGAAAGGAAATGATGGCATGGAATCTGAAAAGGGTACCGAGCAGTACTTGCGAGAATGTATCCGCGAACTTGGAGGTGAAGCGTACAAGTTTACCAGCCCTCAGCGTAGATTTGTGCTTGACAGGCTTTGTGTCTTGCCTAACGGAAAAGTCTGGTTCATAGAAGTTAAATCAGAAAACCAAGAACCAAATGAGGGCCAATATCGTGAGATTATACGGCTTATTGACAGAGGTCATAAAGCTTGCTGGGTTAAAACAAAAGCTGAAGTTAATGCAGTAATTAA
>JALNZH010000052.1 GCA_023229405.1 Bacteroidota bacterium | reverse complement strand
TTTGGAATTTTATCGTCGTGGGTTGATATCGACCTTATAGCTTATTGTGCTGAACGTCTTCCGGAATTTTCTTTTGTGGTGATAGGAAAACAAAATACGGACATCTCGAAATTTTCTCAGCATCCAAATATTTCCTATATCGGAGAAGTTCCATACGCCGATTTGCCGCGGTATGCAAAATCCTTTAATGCCGGCCTGATCCCATTTAAAGTGAATGCTTTGACCATTGCTTCAAATCCAATAAAATTACTGGAGTATCTTTCGTTGGGGATTCCGGTTGTGTCCACAAATCTTCCGGAAGTGAAAAGACATAATGATATTGTTTATGTTGCTGAGACCAACGATGAATTTGTTTCGTTTGTTAAACAAGCTATCGAAGAACAATCTGCGCAAAAATCCGAGGAACGGAAAATGAGAGCAAGGAAATATTCTTGGAGATCAGTAACGGAAACCTTGTCTGACCGAATTTTAACCTGGGAACAAGAATCAAGAGCATAATGTGAATGATCGAAAAAAAATATTACTCCTATCGTCACGGGTGCCGTATCCTCCCATCGGAGGGGATCGGCTGCGGGTGTATCGCATAATACGGTCGTTGTCAAAATATTATGATGTTGACCTTGTGACCATTAACGAGGGGGTGCCGGATGAAGAATCGTTGGCCGAACTTCGCAAGATCGTCGGCACGGTGCGGTGTTTTTCCTTTTCACCAATAACGTTTAAACTCAATGCGCTCTGGCATGCAGTTCTGCATCGGGGTCCATTGCAAATTGGATATTATTGGTTTTCGTCTGTCAAACACTATATTGACTCGGTGTATCTGCAGTATGATCTTGCCTTCTGTTTCCATATAAGAATGACGGAATACGTTAAAGACCTGCCGATGAAACGAATGGTCGATCTTGTCGATTCTATTTCGATGAACTATGAACGGGCGCTTGAAAAGAATGTTGGATTGATCTGGGGGTCCATCTACCGGTATGAACAGCGGAAAGTGCTTCAGTATGAAAAAGAGATTACCGCACTATTCGACAAAGCGATGATTATAGCCCACACAGATAAAAATTACCTTGTTCATCATGGAGCCCGAAGCGAAGCACTCGTGGTTATCCCGAACGGGACCGATTTTGGTCTAGAGCTGAATGATCACCAACCCGTTCCAGAGGATATCGACTTTCTGTTCCTTGGGAACATGGAGACCCAATCGAATCAGGCGGCAGCACTATTTTTTGCACGCGATGTACTGCCGTTGGTGAAAATTGCATTGAAGCGTTCAGTAACGTATTATATTGTCGGGAAAAATCCTTCGGAAAAGATTAACGCACTTCACGATTCAGAATCGATTGTTGTAACCGGATTTGTTCCCGACCCAAAGGAATACTTGCGTCGGGCAAAAATCATTGTTGCCCCAATGTTATTTGGTGCAGGCATGCAGAATAAAATACTCGAAGCGATGGCGCTGGGGAAAACCGTGATCACTTCCTCTATCGGTTCGGCAGGTATCAATGGTGTCGACGGTATTCACTATATTGTGGCTGACAAACCGGAGTTTATGGCCAAAGAATCCGTCAGGTTGCTGTGTGATCCCAATGAACGTCAAACCATAGGAGGCAGTGCGCGACAATTCATCAACTCGAACTATCGATGGGAGCGAATCGATGAATTGGTTAAAAACGAGATCGATCGGGTATTACACATAACGTCGTCATCAGAGCAGACAGGAGAAAACATACAGTCGTAATGGGAAAAAGAATTTCGTTTATTTTTGGGACACGCCCGGAAGCGATTAAACTTGCTCCGGTTATTCTGGCGCTTAAAAACGATGCCAGATTCGCCATTGATGTTTGTGTAACCGCGCAACACCGGTCAATGCTGGATCAGGTGCTGGAAATATTCAATATCGTTCCGGATACAGATCTAAATATTATGAAACCGAATCAATCGTTGGCGGAAATCACTTCCAATGCCATCGCCCGGATTGATGGATATCTGGTAAATTCGAAACCGGATATCGTGCTTGTGCAAGGCGACACAACCACCGTGTTGGCAGCGGCGCTGGCTAGTTTCTATCATAAAATCCCGGTGGGTCACGTTGAAGCTGGTTTGAGAACATTCAATAAATATTCGCCGTTCCCGGAAGAGATCAATCGTGTGATGACAACACATGTTGCCGAACTTCATTTTGCCCCGACCGAATTATCGAAGGAGAATCTTGTGCGCGAGGGGATTGCGGAATCAAAAATTTTTGTTACAGGAAATACGGTCATCGATGCATTGTTGATTGCCAAAGAAAAAATTGCCGGAAATCCTCCGGGCATTGACGGTATTCCGGAATCGTTCATGTCTGGCAAGGATCCGATTGTATTAATCACCGGACACCGGCGCGAAAATTTTGGAGGCGGTTTTGAATCGATGTGCAATGCAATTCTGGAACTGTCGAAAAAATTTCTTGACCACCGATTTATTTACCCTGTCCATCTCAACCCGAATGTTCGCGAACCGGTATTTCGTCTTCTCGGCAGTTCTCCCAATATTTCACTTGTTGAACCGTTAAGTTATTTACCCTTTGTTCGGTTAATGTTGCGGACGAAATTGATCCTAACTGATTCGGGGGGTATTCAAGAAGAGGCGCCGACCTTCGGTATTCCGGTGCTTGTTATGCGCGATACCACTGAACGGCCGGAAGGAGTGCAATCTGGAACCGTGAAGTTAGTTGGAACGGAACAACAATCGATTGTCGGTACTGTCAGCGAACTATTATTGAATGATGATGCTTATCAGGCGATGGCATCGGCGGCAAATCCGTACGGTGATGGCAAAGCGACAAAACGCATCATCCACCATCTGGCGGAATATTTGGGGAATATTTAGGAAGGTACAATGAAGATTGTCATTACTGGGGATTCGGGATTTATCGGATCGTATCTGACCAGATATTTAGATATCCAAGGCCATAGTGTCGTTGGCATCGATATCAATCCGGCCAAAAAATATGAGATCGGTTATCAGTCGGTGATCGGCGATATCTTGGACGAAACAGCGTTGGAAAAACTGCCGAACGATATCGATTGTATCATCCATTTGGCGGCTGCGCATAAAGATTTTGGAATTTCCGAAGAAGAATATTACCGGACAAATGTTGACGGAATTCGATCACTGGTAAAGTTTGCCTCAATACGAAAAATTAAAAAATTTATTTTTTACAGCACCGTTGCTGTGTATGGAAATAATCAACCGTCTACGGAAACAACACCGCCCGGGCCGATCAATCATTACGGCGGTTCAAAACTTGAAGCGGAACAGGTTCTGCAGTTGTGGACGAACGAAGATGCTTCCCGTGAAGTTGTGATCATTCGTCCGGCCGTGGTGTTTGGTCCGTTAAACGTCGCCAATATCTTTAAACTGATCAAACAGGTGTGCGATGGAAAATTCTATTGGGTAGGCGACGGACAGAATATTAAATCAATCGCGTATGTCGAGAATCTCGTTGAAGCGACCGGATTTTTGTTGGGAACCATAGTCCGTGGTTGTACAGTCTATAATTATTCTGACGAACCGCAATTCCAAACCCGGGAATTGGTGGCATTGATCTCCCGTTTATCGGGAAAAAAAGTCTCGGCACTTCGAATTCCCTTATCCGCAGCGATGTTTGTAGCCGGGATCTTCGACATTTTTGGAAAAATAACCGGGTATGATTTTCCGATTACTTCGGCAAGGATCAAAAAGTTCAATACGTCAACGGAACACCGAGCAGGGAAAATTCGTGCGGCAGGTTTTCATCCTTCGCATACCATCGAAGAGGGAATCAGGAAGAATATTGAATGGTATGTAAGCAATGGTAAACACGTCGCTATGGATATAGAATCCAGCGGTGAGTAATATGTCATAGGGACACATGAAACAATTTGAACGGAAAATAATTCTATTTGACTTCTTCGCTATCAACCTGGCGTGGATATGTTATTATTTGCTGCGGGTGGAGAGCGGAATTATCGAATATCAGGCAAAACCGGATTTGATTATGCCCATGGCGGTGATGTATCTTTTTTGGCTTTCTATCTTCATGTTCTTTGGTCTGTATCGCGCTTGGTATGCTAAGTCGCGAACGGACGAATTTGCAGCGGTCTTCCGTGCGATTTCTATAGGCTGTATCGGTTTGTTTATCATTATTTTTTTTGATGATGAACGAAATGCGACATATTCGGCAAACCGATCCGTGATTGTAATGTATTGGGTGTTGATGATTTTGTTTGTCGGCGTCGGACGAATCGTTATCCGTAGTTTTCGTAAACGATTACTGCTGCGTGGTATCGGACTAAGTGAAACAATCATTATAGGCACGGGACCGAAAGCTCAAGAACTTTTTGATTCGGTAAAGAAATACCCCGCACTTGGCTATAAAGTCATCGGTTTTATCGCTTTGGAAGGGACTCAGGAACAACTTCCGTTGCCAGTGCTGGGAACGATTGAAGAAATACCGCAAGTTATCCAGCACCATACGGTACGGAGTATCTTGATTGCCCTCGATTCTCAACAGCGTGAGCTGGTGCTGAATATCGTTTCTTTGTCGACCGGATATAATGTTGCAATTAAAATTATTCCGGATATGTACGATATTATCTCGGGACAGGCCCGAACAAATCAGATATACGGATTCCCATTGATAGAGATTATGCCGCATATTATGCAGCCGTGGGAAGAGAGCGCCAAGCGGTTAACAGATATTGTGGTGTCGATCTTGATCCTTATTGTATCGTCACCGCTCTGGATTTTTGTTGCGATCGCGATAAAGCTTAATTCATCGGGACCGCTGGTCTATAGTCAGGAACGGGTTGGGAAGGATGGGAAAGTGTTCCGCATGCATAAATTCCGTTCCATGTATCAAGATGCAGAGTCAAGGACTGGTCCGGTGTGGGCGACGACCAACGATCCGCGAATTACACCAGTGGGTTGGTTTCTGCGAAAAACCCGGCTTGATGAGATTCCGCAATTTTACGACGTTGTGCGGGGGGAAATGAGTCTTGTCGGTCCGCGGCCCGAACGCCCACATTTCGTTGAAATGCTTTCCAAAGAAATTCCATTGTACAAACGACGATTATCGGTAAAACCGGGCATCACCGGATGGGCGCAGATCAAGCAGGGATACGATACTTCGATTGAGGATGTAAAATCGAAAGTGCGATTTGATCTTTTTTATATAGAAAATATGTCATTCAGAATGGATATAAAAATTCTGTTAATGACCTTTTATGTCATGATAGCAGGAAAAGGAAACTAATGGCAAAAGCACTCATCATCATCCCGACCTATAACGAAGCGCCGAATGCAGAAAAGATAATTACAGAAGTGCTGCAGCAATCCGAAATGGTGGATGTTCTGATTGTAGACGATAATTCGCCCGATGGAACAGCAGAGATCGTGAAACGCATGATGGAATCAAATCCCCGCATTCATCTGTTGCAGCGAGAGCGTAAACTCGGGCTCGGAACGGCGTATGTTGCTGGATTTAAATACGCCATTCAGCATCAATTCGATTTTGTTTTTGAAATGGACGCAGATTTTTCACACAATCCAAAAGAGATCCCGATCATGCTCGGGAAAATGGACGAATGCGATGTGTTGATCGGATCGCGATATATTAAAGGTGTGAATGTCGTTAATTGGCCGATGAAACGGTTGCTCTTGAGTTATTCGGCAAATATTTATACCAGACTCATTACCGGTATGCCGGTGCATGATGCCACCGCTGGTTTTAAATGTTATAAACGGAAAGTACTGGAAACGATTAATATCGATAATTTGCGTTCCAACGGCTACGCATTTCAAATAGAGACGAACTTTCTTGCGTGGAAAAAAGGATTTACGATATTGGAAATGCCGATTGTGTTTGTTGATCGCCGCGTCGGTGTGTCGAAGATGAACAAGAAGATTGTTTATGAAGCGGCATTTATGGTATGGAAATTAAAAGCGCGAAGTTTGTTTAACAGATTGTAGTCTGCCTTCATGGTACAACGAAACCAACCGTGTGACGATGAAAGGATTTCCTATTCGCGTAATTGTATTACGGCACTGCTTTTTGATCAACAATTTCTGTTCTCATGGACATCTCCGTTATTATCGTTAATTATAACGTCCGCGAATTTTTGAACAATGCTTTAGTCTCTCTGTCTAAAGCGTTGGAAGGATATTCCTCGGAAGTGTTTGTTGTCGATAATGCTTCGGACGATGGCAGCATCGAATTAATTCAAAAAAATTTTCCGCAAGTCATCCTCGTTGCAAATACCGAAAATGTGGGGTTCGCGAAAGCCAACAATCAGGCATTAGCGCTGTCTACGGGAAAATATATCCTCTTGCTGAATCCTGACACGCTTGTTCAGGAAGAAACCTTTAGTGCACTTATAGATTTTTTTTACCATCATTCTAATGCGGGCATGGTGGGGTGTAAAATTCTGAATCCCGACGGATCCCTGCAATTGCCATGCCGGAGAAGTTTTCCTACACCCTGGACCGCTTTTACAAAAACATTCGGACTCAGTGCGCTGTTCCCGAAATCTAAACTCTTTGCCCGGTATAATCTTACGTACCTCGATCCGGATCAATCGTATGAAGTTGATGCGGTGAGCGGTTCGTTTATGATGATTACACGGGATGTCTACAATACCATCGGCGGACTGGACGAAACCTTTTTTATGTATGGTGAAGATCTTGACTGGTGTTTCCGTGTTCAACAAATGGGATGGAAAGTGTATTACGTGCCGACGACGTCAATTATTCATTACAAAGGTGAAAGCACCAAACGGAGCGATATTGATGAATTAAAAGTATTCTACCAAGCAATGCGTTTATTTGTCCGGAAACACCATACTGGTTCTCCGCTGTTCGAATGGTTTATCTACTCCGGAATCCATCTTCGCAGAATACTGGCGAATGCCGCCCGCCTGATACGTCCCGGTATGATTGCATTCATTGATACAATCATCATTATTGTCACAATTCTTATCGGTGAATACATCAGAAAGCATGCGCTATTCTCTTTCCCGGAATATGCATACCCATGGACGTTCATTATTCCTTCGCTCATCGTTGTACTTTCCTTACTATTTTTCGGTGTGTATACTGAATATAAACTTTCTGTCTCCAGATCGTTTGCGGCAGTACTTACCGGTTTTACTATTATAGCCGCGATGGTGGCTTTTGAGAAAGATTTCGCTTTCAGCCGCATAATCATGATTATCTCGGGAGGATTGTCACTCATTGTTATTCCGGGATGGCGGCTAACCTTGCGGATACTCGGTTTTGGCGAAAAAACTTCGCGTACCACATTGTTTGGACGAAGGACGGTGATTGTTGGTGTACAGCAATCTGGTCAGGAAATCCTCAAAAAACTCAGGGCGAAAGTTGGTGGCGGATATTCTGTGGTAGGATTCATTGATGTGAACCGGAAACGTATTGGTGAAAAAGTAATGGATGTGGAGATACTGGGAAGTATTGAGACGATCGGGAAAGTCGTACAAGAAGAACATATAAGTGAAGTAATTTTTTCATCCGATGCTGTCTCTTATTCAACGATTTTGAGTGTAATTGCCAACAATCAGAATCGTTTTGTAAACTTTCGATTGGTGCCGAATAATCTGGAAGTGATTATCGGTAAACCGAGCATCGACCAGCTGGATGAAATACCGTTCATTGAAATTGAATATAATATTGCAAAACCGGGGAATCGATTCGTCAAACGATCATTTGATATAGCATTCAGTCTTTTCTTTTTGATTTCCATCGTCCCTTTTGTATATTTTAAGCGAATTTTCTCGAAAACACCCGCGTCGGGTCTTTCTGCTGCGGTAATGAAATTACCGCACGTTTTATCCGGAACAATGAGTATTGTGGGATTTCATTCTCTCAATACCGGTATTTCAAAAATTATTGTTCGCGGAAAACCGGGTATCACAGGGTTGCTTCAAATCCAGAACGAGAATGTATTAAGTGCTGAAGAGATTGAACAATACGATCTATATTACGCAAAGAACCAATCATTAATACTGGACCTGGAAATCATTGTAAAATCGCTGCAGAAATGGCTGCATTGACAACAACTATTTCCGAAACATTTCGGAGTGATTATGGCAAAAGTTGTACTGGAATTTGAAAAACCTATCTACGAGTTAGAACAAAAAATTGAAGAGATCAAAAATTTATCCGATAATGTCGATGTATCCGATGAAGTAAAAACCCTTGAAAAGAAAGTCAGTCAGTTGCGCGAGAATATTTTTTCCAATCTTACACGCTGGCAACGAGTACAGCTGGCTCGACATCCTGAACGACCCTACACATTGGACTACATTCAACATATGACCACCGATTTTATCGAACTTCATGGCGATCGTGCTTACGGCGATGATAAAGCGATTGTTGGAGGATTTGCAAAATTGGATGGGCAGCCGGTAATGGTAATCGGACAACAAAAAGGGCGAGATACAAAATCTAACTTATATCGTAATTTTGGCATGCCCAATCCTGAAGGATACAGAAAAGCCCTTCGGCTTATGCGGCTAGCCGTTAAGTTTAACCGACCGATTATTACAATGCTCGATACACCGGGAGCATACCCCGGTATCGGCGCCGAAGAACGAGGACAGGCTGAGGCAATTGCACGAAATCTGTTTGAGATGTCACATTTTCCCGTCCCGATCATCGTTTCGATCATCGGGGAAGGTGCATCCGGCGGTGCACTCGGCATTGGTGTTGGAGACAGAATGTTGATGCTGGAAAATACGTGGTATTCCGTGATCGCCCCGGAATCATGTTCTTCGATTCTCTGGAAAAGTTGGGAATTCAAAGAACAAGCCGCAGAAGCATTGCGATTAACCCCTCCGGATCTGTTAGATCAAAAGATTGTCGACCGGATCATCCCCGAACCGCAGGGAGGCGCTCATCGTAATCCGGAGCAAGCTGCGTTCATCTTAAAGGATGCGATTCTTGAAGAACTGAAAGTGTTGAAAAAATTAAAACCTGAAAAATTGATTGAAAAGCGGGTGGAGAAGTTCTGTAAAATGGGTGCCTGGAATGAGTAAATCGGGAGTTGATTTTACGACTGACATTCGTGTTCGCTATGCCGAAACGGATGGAATGAAAGTTGTGTATCATGGTAACTATCTAACCTATTTTGAAGAAGCACGGACCAATCTTTTCCGGAATATCGGAATTGTTTATACCGAAATTGAAAGAGCGGGTTTTTTTCTGGTTGTTGTAGAAGCACACGCACACTATCGCCGCTCTGCAATTTATGACGATATTCTGCACGTAAAAGCTTCATTGAAAGAACGACCGTCTATGAAACTGACGATCGACTACGAAATTACACGGAATTCTGAACCCGAAATACTTGCGACCGGACAGACTGTTCATGCTTTTCTCGATGCACAATCTGGCAAACCGATTCGTCCGCCACAAGAATATATCAACATCATGCAACGGTATTTTTTAATATGATTCAACAAGACCTTTTAGAGATCATTTGTTGTCCCAACTGCAAAGGCGATCTTACCTATAACGAACAAACTTCCACGCTTACCTGCGCATCCTGCGAGAACGTTTTTGAAGTTGCCGACGGTATTCCAATTCTTCTTCCGAAGTCCGATGGAAAATAATTATCTCACAGACAGCCGGATTGGCAGACTGATCGAACAAGCGTTGTTCGAAGACATCGGATTCGGTGACATCACCAGTGAATCTCTCATTTCGGAAGATCAACTGGGCAATGCGGAATTCGTTGCAAAAGAAAGCGGTATCATTTCCGGCATCGACATTGTTACACTCGTCTTTAGTTATGTTGACGGCCAGGTGACGTTTGAACCGAATGTGAAGGATGGAGCGCTGGTTGAAAAAGGCGTATCGATCGGCCGGGTGCATGGTCCTGTTCGGAGTCTGTTGACCGGAGAACGGGTGGCACTGAATTTCCTTCAACGAATGTCCGGTATCGCGACGCTAACCCATAAATTTGTCCATGCAATTGCCGGCACCAAAGCGAAAATTACCGATACCAGAAAGACCGTCCCCGGTTTGCGGATGCTTGACAAAAAAGCGGTCTTAGACGGAGGGGGAATTAATCACCGGTTTGCACTGGATTCCATGGTCTTGATTAAGGATAATCATATTGCGGCAGCCGGTGGAATCACAAATGCGGTTTTGAATAGTAGAAACTATTTAAAAGAAATACACATGGATGTAAAGACTGAGGTGGAAACAACCACTCTTGAACAGGTACGGGAAGTGATTTCCGTCGGCGGAATCGATCGGATTATGCTGGATAATTTTTCGCTGGAGAACATGAAAGAGGCAGTGCAGGTAATTCATGGTGCAATTGAAGTCGAAGCATCAGGCGGTGTTACGTTGCAGAGCGTTCGAGCGATTGCCGAGACCGGCGTTGACATCATTTCGGTCGGTGCGTTGACACACTCTCCCAAAGCATTGGACATTTCGTTGGAATTCATTTCATAACTGCGTCACTCAGACTGCGAATTCCTTATCTCCTTATGTTCGAACAACTCAAACGACTCGGTGCAGATACAGCCATTTATGGCATCAGTACGATCCTAGCGAGACTGCTGAACTTCGCCCTTGTCCCGTTATATGCAAATATCCTTACCACTTCGGAATTCGGAATTGTTGCCAATGTATATTCGTATATCGGATTCATTATTATCTTCTACAGTTTCGGGATGGAATCATCCTACTTTCGATACGCATCGGCGAAAGAGATTGGATCCGATAAAGATAATTTCAGCACGCCGTTTCTTTCCGTGGCAATCGTTTCAGGTCTCTTTTCGCTGTTGATGTTATTCTTTGCCGAGCCGCTCACATCGGTCTTTCAGATTGATGCAGGGTTGTCGCGGATTATTTTGTATACATCCGGCATTCTGTTTTTTGATGCGGCAGTAATGATTCCATACGCGTCGCTCCGGTTGCAGCGCAAAGCAAAATTCTTCGCGGGAACAAAGATCTTCAATATTCTGCTAACAGTAATTCTCAACATCATCACGGTCTATTACCTCCGATGGGGAATCGAAGGTATTTTCATCAGCAATCTTGCCGCCTCGTTTTGCACATTCTTGTTTTTGATTCCGGTCACGCTCCGGCAAATCGAGTTTTCATTCCATCCCGGATTGATGAAAGAGTTATTGAAGTTCGGATTGCCAATTGTTCCCGTCGGCGTCTCGGGAATTTTATTGCAACTTGTCGACCGTCCGATCTTAAAAATGCTGATGGATGATTCTGCCGTCGGTATCTATCAAGCAAATTACCGGTTGGGCATCTTTATGGCGCTCATCACCGGCATGTTCGAATTCGCCTGGCGTCCCTTCTTTCTTTCACATGCGAAAGACCCAGAGGCGAAAATACTTTTTTCGCGGGTCATGACATATTATCTTTTGCTTTGTTCGTTCATCTTTTTACTTCTTTCGTTTTTTCTGGAAGATGTTATCCGATACAAGTTTTTCGGCAAAAAATATATCCTCCCGCCTGAATATTGGCCTGGATTGGAGATCGTGCCATTTGTACTGTTGAGTTATATTTTTATGGGAATCGGAACGAATCTGAACGCCGGTATCCAGATTGAAAAAAAGACGAAATATCTCTTTCCGACATCATTATCAGGATCGGTAACAAAAATCGCATTGACATTCCTTTTGGTTCCGATATTTGGCATCATGGGTGCAGCATATGCGACTCTCGCCGGATACATTATGGTTGAAGTGACGTTATTTTTCGTCGTTCAGAAATTCTATTTTATTGAATATGAATATGTTCGGATCGGAAAACTGGCGCTTTCGGTTGCTGTTGCGTTTGCCGTTGTGACCATGTTCGATCTGAATGTCATAATGAAGACGGCCCTGTTTTTGTTGTGGATCGGTGGATTGGTCATGATAGGATTCTTTACTGTCAGCGAGCTGAACAGGGTGAAGAGGTTGTTCTGGAAATCAACTTGACATCTCAACGATGATGTCGTATCTTCTTTGTATAATAATTTGTTCTTTAGCATAAATCATGCAGGTGTCTCGACGAAAATGTCGAGGTGAAAATGGGAACTCTGTTCAAATCAGAGGCTGACCCGCAACTGTAAATTTTGTTACCGCCTGTTCTAAAGCTTCAAGCGATCGGATAAGCGGCACACACAATAAGCCAGGAGACCTGCCGGCATGAATTTCCAACACCTTCGTGGAATGAGGTGACAAAAAATTTGTTTCTAAAATTTTTCGTGCCTCAATTGTTGTTTGAGGCATTTTCGTTTTAAACGATTTATCAATGGGAGGATACAGTAATGAAATTCAATAGTAAAACAGTTATCGGCGTCGGTCTAATCCTGGCGGCGGCATTTTCCCGTTTAATTCCGCATCCAATGAATTTTGCGCCGATCACAGCCATTGCCTTGTTTGGCGGCATGTATTTTGATAAACGAATCGCGCCAATTTTACCGCTGGCAGCATTGATGATTAGTGACTATTTTCTTGGCGTGTATGATGGAATCGTGTGGGTATACATCGGATTCCTCTTGGTGAGCATGTTGGGAATGTTGGCATCGCGGAATAAGTCGATTGGGGTAATCGCCGGATCGACCGTGAGTGGATCAGTTCTCTTTTTTCTTATTACGAATTTCGGTGTCTGGCAGAGCGGTACGTTCTACCCATTAACAATGAGTGGACTGGCAGAATGTTATGTCGCAGCGCTTCCGTTCTTTCGCAATTCGCTCGTCGGCGATCTTTTCTATTCCGGCGTGCTATTCGGATCGTATGCACTGATTGTACACTATCTTCCCGCTGCCGAACAACAGCAAGCGTAATCGTGAGTTTGCTGCAATAATAGCAGCATTGTTCTTTTTCATACCGATGTTGGTGTCCCGGTTCAACAACCGGGATGAAAATGGGAACTCTGTTCAAATCAGAGGCTGACCCGCAACTGTACGTTATGCCAATACCCATCCGATTGCTCGAAACTATCGGATGGGTAAAGTGCACAACAAGCCAGGAGACCTGCCAACATTTTGTTCAATACTCCTTCGAGGACTGAGGATGGATTGAGAAAATATTCTTACAAACAATATTTCTTAGCCCAACTTTCTTTTACCGGAAGGTTGGGCTTTTTATTTTTATTCCATGAATCTGCTTTTAACATATTGCTTTCTGTTTCTTCCAATAATGCATCCAACGGATGACTCTTCACGTATTTTCCCTTTGAACGACGTCGTTGTGACGGGCAGCCGGTTCCAGACCGAACTGCAAAAAATGCCGATATCAATTCTGTTAATCGACAGTGCGGCGCTACGATCTTCCAACGGGAATTCGGTTGCAGCTGTTATAAAACAGGAGGCGGGAGTTTTTGTGCGGTCGTATGGCGGACACGGTGCACTGCATTCCGTCTCCTTAAGAGGAATGGCTTCGGACTACACATTAGTTTTAGTCGACGGGAAACGTTTTACAACATATCAGATTGGGACGGTAGACCTGGGAATATTTTCACTTACTGATGTAGAGAGAATTGAATTAATTAGAGGGAGTAATTCAGCATTGTTTGGTGCTGATGCGGTTGGCGGTGTTATTAATATTGTTACAAAAAAAGGAACGAAAAGACCTTCCCTAGATCTTTCGCATACGTTTGGATCGTTTGGTCAACAGAGCATCGGTGTCACTGCCGGTGGAGAAGCGTTTGGGATTATGTTACATGTTGGCGGGAATGTAGAATCAGGAAAAAACAATTTCCCATTCCGGTACTCTGACGGGCTCATTGATACAATCTTGAATCGTACAGGATCAGATTATTCACTTACTTCTTTCTCATTCTCTGCAACGGACATCGAGGGTGATAAATCCTCAACATTTTCATTTCGGCTTTCCAATGCCGAACGCGGTCAACCAAATCCCGTGACGAATCAATATCAGGATAATCTAGCGCGTATGCGCGACAATGATATTATTGGTCAATGGAATGTGGACTGGAAACAATCAGAACAATTACTGGTGAATACAGCAGCTTCGGTTCGGTATAATCATGAACACTATACTGATCCGAATATTATTATGGAGGGAAAACCACTGTCCAGTTATTATCTGAACCGCATGGCTCATCTTTCGGCAAATATGCGATATGCATCGAGTGAAATGCATCAATGGTTTATTGGAAACGAAATGGGGTATGGAAACATACAAAGTAATGAAGTCAAATCGGCCGTGAGAAATCAATTCTCAGTTTTCTTTTCTTCGCAACACCAAATATCTGCGCCCATAGAGTTTTTATTTTTTCCGTCGGTTCGGTACGACTCATATAATGATGTTGGTGAAGCTCTCTGTCCGCAACTTGGCATGAATTTCGGATTGAAATCACTTCCCGAAATTAGATTAAGAGCAAGCTATGGGAAAAGCTATCGAGTTCCAACATTTAACGATTTGTATTGGAATGTCGGCGGAAATGGAAACATTCGCCCCGAACGATTATTGAGTGCGGATGCCGGTATTATTGTGTCAACAGATATTACGGGGAAGATAGAGCTTGAAGCGAATTACTTCTCAATTATTACAAAAGATAAAATTATTTGGACACCCGGACAGAGCAATATCTGGACACCGCATAATGTGAGCGCTGTTTCTTCGAACGGATTTGAAATGCGTGGAGACGCATATCTGTTCGATGAAATACTCCATATACGATACAATCACACTATTGTGGATGTCATCAAAACGAGTGCAGATATAGCCAATGAATATTCTCAGGGGAAACGGCTGCGGTATACTCCAAGAGAAACAGCGTCTTTCTTATTAGGTACCGCCTTCTCAGGAGTTTCGGTGAATTCAATCTACTCTTTTACCGGTTTCCGGTACCTGCAAAGTGATAATAATCCACGCTTTATTCTTCCTTCATTTGAGACTGTGGATATCAATCTTTCATATTCGCTCGTAACTGGTATTGGAGTCATCAGTTTCAAAGGAGAAATAAACAATCTCATGAATGAGGAGTATGCATTTATCAGCGGCTATCCCATGCCGCAACGGAATTTTTCATTTTCTACACAGTTACATATTCAATAATTATAAGGAGCTACACCATGACCAAGTTGTTTTATGTTTTGTTTGCAGCAGCTGTATTGATAGGATGCAAATCCGATGACCCCACACCCGTGGCCGCCGATCCGACTCCGGTAGCATTAAAAGGGGTATTTATTGTTAATGAGGGAAATTTAAATTCTTCAAATTCGACATTATCATTTTATTCTTTCGATTCCTCCAAACCCTATGCTGATGTATTTTCCTCGGCGAACAGTAGAGCCCTTGGTGATAATGCAAACGATCTAGCAAATGATAACGGAAAAACCTATATCGTTGTCAATAATTCTCATAAGATCGAAGTTATTTCGTCTGAAACTTACAAATCATTGGGCACGATTTTTCTTCCTTCGAAAAGTCCGTACAAGATTGCCATTTATAACGATTCAAAAGCGTTTGTGACGAATTTTAAACAACGATCCGTTTCTGTTATTAATCCTACAACGTTTGCAGTTGTGAAGGACAGCATTCCTGTCGGTAACGATCCTACGGGAATACTCCTGACAAATAACAAAATTTACGTGTGCAATTCCGGCGGATTGACTCCCGACAGTACTGTTTCAGTGATTGATCCGGTGACTAATACTGTTGTAACAACAATTGTTGTCGGACTGGGGCCGAATGAAATTGCATTGGATAGCGAAGGTGACATTTTGGTGTTATGCACTGGTTCGTATAATAAAGTGCCTTCCTCGGTGTATTCAATACGGACAGATCGCGATTCAGTCACAAACATCATGACGATTCCGATGAATACGTACGGCAATATTTATAAATTTGCAGTTTCGACCAAAGGGTACGGTCTTTTGCCATCGTATGCAACAATTGCAAAATTTGATACCAAAACCAATACAATAACAGCATCCGCGTTTATTAACAAATCGGCTTACGGTATTGCCATTGATAATATTACGGAAAATATTTATCTCGGTGTTCCTGCGTCTGATTATGTCTCGAATGGAAACCTGTTTGTTTATGATAAAAATGCTGTGAAAAAAGATAGTGTCGCTGTTGGAATTAATCCCGGGACGATTGTCTTTAAACGTTAAATGATGTACTGATGTTACGCAAAAAGGTAAAAATGGTTCGACGCGGCGCAGAAACAGCGGTCATCCTGAGCAAATCCTTTGCTGTTTGTTCCGAAGGAATCCCTGCGGGAAAGGATGCGTCTCCCGATAGGGATGCCTTCGGCAGAAGGATGACGTAACTATCTTAGCCTGCGC
>JALNZH010000051.1 GCA_023229405.1 Bacteroidota bacterium | reverse complement strand
TTTCATCTGCTTTACTCGTTGAACGTTCTGCAGACCAAGGGGCAAATGGCAATGTAATAGAAGCCATAATACTATACATCCAATCGGTTTCTTGCATTGGCATTCCTAAAGCGATTTGCTGAATTGCGTCAACGGAACGCGGACCGCCGGTCAAGATCATACCGTTTGGCATGCGCATGACCATTGCCTGGACCATCAGGTCGGGGATAAGGTCTTGATCTGCCGAGGTGATCATTGATTCATTCATTTCCTTCATTCTATCCATTGCAATAAGGAACGGATTAACTTGTTTCACTTTCTCTGCTAATTGAAATTCTGAAACGTTCATCGAGCGTGTAGCAAGAATACTATCGGTTGTTATTGCAGCCGAGAAGTCATCTCTACCCAACAATGAATAAATAGTATTTTGAGTAGTAATCCGTTGTGACCGCATTCCTATTAATTTAGATTTTTCAGATGATACTTCGGCTTGAATAGTCAGCAGATCCGCCTGTCTCATTCTATTAGTTTGAACGTGTGGCTGCATAGACTGTGCGAGTTCATTCAAAAGTGATATTGTCCGTTGTTGTACCTCTATGTGTCGATCAATTAGCCATAACTGATAGTAATTCATCTTGATTTTTGCGCGTAATTGCACTGCAAATGAACCTTGATTTTGTTCAAGCACTTTCCCTTTCTTCTTTTCCACTTCGGACATTGCCGATAATTTCCCACCCAGCATGAACATTTGCGATATTGACAAATTGTTTGAGATTGCATCATTCAGAACATTTAAACTATTGCTTGGTATCTGGCTGAATTCCAATCCAACGGTCGGCGCAGGCAACGATTGTGAACCGGCAGCACGAAAACCGGTCGCTTGAATTTGATATTCAAATGATTTCAGTTGCGGATTATTCTTCACTCCTTCCCTGATCAATGAATCAACAGACTGTGCCTGAACAATTGTTGCCAAAACAAGAAAAGAGAACGTGAGCTTGATATATATGATTTGCATGATTATTCCCCTTCCTTAATAAATTCTGCCATCTTCGATACTTCCAGTTTTCCTTTTCGGAGGGCTCGTTCTTTCATCATCACAAATAACACCGGAGTTACAACAAGCACGTGAACTGCTGAAGTAAACAATCCACCGATCATCGGTGCAGTTAACGGTTTCATCACATCTGCTCCTGCACCTGTTGACCACATAACAGGAATAAGTCCGACCATACTACACGCAACGGTCATGAGTTTTGGCCGTAATCGTAAAACCGCGCCCTCTACTGTTGCATTGTAGATATCGTTGTTTGTTATTTCGCCACGTTCTCCGCGTTGATACGCTTTTAATCTTTTGTCGAGCGCTTCGTGCAAATACACGACCATCACAACACCTGTTTCTACTGCAATCCCATATAGGGCAATAAACCCGACCCACACCGCGACAGATAAATTATATCCAAGGATGTATATCATATAAACACCCCCGATTAGGGCAAAAGGTACAGAAAGCATCACAACAAGGGATTCCACATAATCTTTGAACGTGAAGTAGAGTAGAACAAAAATGATCAAAAACACCACGGGCATAATATAAGTCAGTGTTTGCTGCGCACGGACTTTATGTTCGTATTGTCCGCTCCATGTATATGAATATCCGGCAGGGAGTTTTAGATTCTGACTGATAGCTTTCTTTGCATCTTCCATCGTATTACCCATATCTCTGCCACGAACATTCATATACACTATTGCACGAAGTTGGCCATTCTCGCTACTGATCATTGGCGGTCCGGTAACAACGTTTACTTTTGCTAATTCAGATAGGGGAATGTATGTCAATTCATTGGAAGTGGATTGATCCATCAATGAAGATGAAGCAAACGATGATTGTTGAATCGGTGTTTGCTGAGACTGTGTTGGCTGTGAGGAACCCATCGATGACATTCCCGACGAACCAGAGGAAGGTACACTCTGTCCCATACCAGAGGAAGAAGGCATCGATGCGGATGGAACACTTGAACGGACTGGAATCAATAAACGATTCAATTCTTCGATGTTATCTCGATATTCTCGTTCAAATCTCAAACGAATAGGAAAGCGCATTCTTCCTTCAAGGACAACCCCAAGATTTTGGCCACCGATAGCAACTTCAACGATATCTTGAAGGTCACCGATGTTCATCCCATAACGAGAAAGTATTTCCTTTTTGGGAGCGATGTCAACGTAGTAACCATTCCCAATTCGTTCGGCAACGATATCGGCAGCCCCGGGAACATCCTTTAATATTTGCTCTGCTCTGATTGCATAATGTTCAAGAGTATCCAGTCTGTCGCCAAAGATCTTGAAGCCAATATCTGTTCGAACGCCAGTAGAAAGCATGTTGATGCGGTTGATGATCGGCTGAGTCCATCCATTACGTGTGCCGGGGATTTGTAACATTGCATCCAATTCCTGAACAATATCTTTTTTGGTAATGCCCGGACGCCATTCGTCCTTTGGCTTGAGGATGATTATCGTTTCAATCATACTGATTGGAGCATTATCCGTTGCCGTTTCCGCTCGTCCAGCTTTTCCAAGCACGTGATGCACTTCGGGAACACTGCGAATAATCTTATCTTGAAGCGATAAAATTCGGGCGACCTCTGTAACAGAAGCATTCGGAAGTGTAACAGGCATATATAACAATGAACCTTCATCCAGAGGCGGCATGAACTCTGATCCGATAGAAAGAAGCATCGGGACTGTTATTACCAACGCAATGATGTTTATTGCGATTGTGATTTTACGGTATTTCAATACCCAATGAATGACTGGTTCATAGATCTTAATAAAGAATCTTGTGACTGGATTAACCGTTTCGGGTTTGAAATTACCACGCATCAGCATCGTCATCAACACAGGAATGAGTGTAATGACGACTGCTGCAGATGCTATCATTACAAACGATTTTGTGTAAGCAAGGGGATGAAACATCTTGCCTTCTTGCCCTGTTAGTAAAAAGACTGGGAGGAAGCCGACGAGGATGATTAGCTCCGAAAAGAATATTGCTCGACCAACTTGTTTTGCCGACATGATCGAAATGTCCTTATACTCATCATTGGTAAGGTGTCCTTTTTTTGCAATTGCATTCGCTATGTTTCGGTATGCATTCTCAACCAACACCACCGAGGAGTCTACAATTACTCCTATCGCCAGCACAATTCCGCCAAGCGACATAATGTTTGACGTAATACCAAAGAGATACATCAAAATAAATGCAAGCAAGATTGAAACTGGAAGTTCAATAAGAATCCTGACAATCGATCGAAAATGGAGAAGGAAAAGCGATACTACAATTGCAACTGTGATACTTGCTTCAATCAATGCACGATCTAATGTTCCGATTGCCGCTTCAATTAATGTTGACCGATCATACGATGGAACGATTTCAACCCCGGGAGGAAGCCCCGGTTTAATCTCTTCAATCCGTTGTTTCACTCTATCGATAACTTCACGTGCATTAGCGCCGGTTCGCATAACAACAATACCGCCGACCACTTCACCTTCACCATCTTTATCTAATAATCCTCGGCGAATATCTCCTCCAAGCTGCACGGTAGCTACATTCTTTACAAGAATTGGAATGCCGTTCGGCCCTTGTTTGACTAAGACATTCTCAACATCTTCTGTTGAGGTGATATACCCTTGCCCCCTTACAAAATATTCGGCGTTGCTGATTTCGAGTAATTTGCCACCCACTTCATTGTTATTCCGCTGAATTGCGCTGGCCACTTCTCCAATAGTGAGATTGTATGCCCGCAGTTTATTGGGGTTCACATCCACTTGATATTGCTTGACGAATCCCCCAATGCTTGCGATTTCTGCAACGCCTTCTACCGAAACAAGTTTGTATCGAAGATACCAGTCTTGGACAGATCGGAGTGAAGCGAGATCATAGTTCTTTCCTTCAACGGTATACCAAAAAACGTGACCAACACCTGTTCCATCAGGACCAAGAATTGGTGTGACATTTTGAGGGAGTTGAGCGCGAACAAGGGAAAGTTTTTCAATAACTCGGTTACGAGCGAAATATAAATCCGTATTGTCATTAAAAATGACAAACACGAATGACATTCCGAACATCGAGGTTGCACGAACGGCTTTTACTTCAGGCAGTCCTTGCAACGCTGAGGAAATAGGATAGGTTACTTGTTGTTCAACGATTTCCGGTGAACGCCCCATCCATTCGGTAAAGACAATCACTTGATTTTCGGAAAGATCCGGAATAGCATCAACTGGCAATTTGATTACTGCGTATATGCCGAATCCGGTAATAAGAACGTAGATTAAAATAACAATGAAGCGGTTCTTAGCACTCCAATCAATAATTCTTTCGATCATACCTTCTCCAAAGCAAAATGAATTACAATACATCGGTAGACGCAGCGAAATGCGCCGTCCAATACATATCTATCGCTTTGGATAATTTAAATGAGGAAAGAACTTACTTGGATGTAAATGTCAACACATGAATGGGAGACAACACTATGGGGGGGATGCGGTATAGCTAATGTTTGTGCAACAATTTCAACAGTATTGCACTCCGGCACTTCGGTTTCAATAGCCAATAAGAGGGTTTTCTGAGAGAGTTCTGAAGAGACAATCGCTTTTACATTATTCACACCACCGATTATTTTTTCGGAATAGCAAGAAGGATTGATACCTTTGATTGATGGAGTTTTTGATGAAGCGACATTAGTACAGCTATTATCATTGTCGCAGCAGCATACAGTAGACTTACTCATTGCACAAAACCCGACGACCGTAGTAAAACCGGTGGATGTCATCGTCATCACAACGAGTAAAAAGATATGAACAGCTTTATGGAAGAAATGCTTTTTCATCTATGTATGGTTGAACAGCACTTTAGAATATTTCGTTCCCTACTGTAGTCACAGCCAAAGAATAAATCCATCAAAATCGTGCCAGCAGCTCACCGTAATATACAGCTGTATTTATAGAGTATCTTCTTTCTAGAAATCTTAACAATGGTTTTTATGGTGAATGCAAACGAAGACCCGCCACGAAGTGGTCCCTTAGGGAAAAGGTCGAGAGAGGAATCTCGTTTTTGTTTTTGAGTACAAAAACAAGATTTTTCACCCGCTACAGCGGGATCGAATTGACAATGATTAGGAGTTTTTGAGACAGCTTCTAATAAAAACAAACCGAATTCAATCTTAACAATGATGACTTTGTAATTGGGAATACTTCTGCACGAAAACGGCGATACTTTCTCAAAATCGTATTGATTGTGGTTATTCTATTGTTGTGATTGCTTTGTACCTGCTAAACTTTCAATGCATTCACCGGTTCAATGAAACTGGCTTTTTTTGCCGGATACGCACCGAATAGAATCCCGATTCCCATTGAAATCGCAAATGAAATCGCTGTTGCTTCAAATGAAAGGCGAATAGCAACATCGGTGAGTAATCCAAGGAGGTACGCACCGGCAGTGCCAGTGAGAATTCCTACGAAACCGCCTGCAACGCATAATATGATCGCTTCAAGTAGAAATTGGAAGAGAATATCATTGGTCTTTGCTCCCACTGCCATTCGCAATCCTATCTCGGGCTTTCGGTCGTTGATGGAAAGAAGCATTGTTGCCAGAATGCCGACACCTCCTACAAGCAGTGATAGCGCCGCAACACTGACGATGAGCTGCGTGAACGATTCGCGTGCTTCATTTTCCACCTGAACTGCGGTATACACATTTTGGATCTTAAAATCGTCTTCCTTGTTGTCGATCTGCAATCTGTGCCGTTCTCTGAGAACAGCGCGTATTTCTTTCTCAATCGTTGGTATTTTCTCTTTGCTGCCTGCCTTTACATAAATATTTTTTATGTAATCGACATTCATTACCCGTCGTAGACCGGTATTGAAGGGGATAAAAATAATATCGTCTTCATTTGCACCATCATAACTCGACCCTTTTGCCTTTAACACTCCTATTACTTCAAAAGGAATCGTATTTATCTTAATCACCTGGCCGATCGGGTTGATATTGCGGAATAAATGCTCAACGAATTTTTGTCCTATCACGGCGACACGAAGCGAGAGCTTGTTGTCTGTGTCCGAATAAAATCGCCCCGTAGCAAGGGGAAAATTTCTTATTGATGAAAATGACGGATATGTACCGATAATTCTCGCTATCGTTGAACCATTTTCATATTTCACCACTAATGTCCTTTCTTGTGTCGGGGATACTGAGGACACCTTGGCACACTCTTCGGCGATAGCGATCGCATCCTTTTCCTTCAATGTCGTTACAGTGTTTGATTGACGCCTTCTCCCAACTACTTCTTTAACAGTACCTGCATTCACCGTTATGACATTGCTTCCCATTGCTTCAATCTGGGAAAGCATTTTTTCTTGAGATCCGTCTCCAAGCGATACTATAATGATTACCGATGTAATTCCGACAGCAATTCCTGCAAGCGACAACACGACACGCAGTTTGCTCAGGAATAACATCCGTCTGACAGATTTAATGATTCTCAATACCTTCATCATATTCTGCTATCGAAGAGATTCAACTGGAATGAGACCAGCCGCTTTTTTTGCCGGGAAATATCCCGCAGCAATACCCACGACGGCAGAGATGATGGAGCACATAAACACTGCACCCCACGAAATTGAGAACGGCATATTCATGAATTTCGTAATTTGAGTCAAAAGAAGTATTCCAACAACAATTCCAGTTAATCCGCTGATTATCGTAATTGAAGCAGCTTCTATAAGGAATTGCATGGTGATATCTTTCGATTGTGCACCGACTGCCTTTCGCAATCCTATTTCTTTTGTACGCTCACTCACGGAGATCAGCATAAGGTTGATAACGACAATTCCACCGACAAACAATGAAACAAAAGCAAGCAGAGGCAGGTAAAGATTGAATGTCTTTGAAGCATTCGCAATCAATTCTTTTACCCTAACGGGCGTGATCACCATAAAATCATCCTCTTCGGTTGCATTAATGGAATGCTTTTCTCGCAGCATACTTTTAATCTGCTCCGCAGTTTCGTTGATCCTCTGTTCATCACGTACTAAATATTTTACGAACATCACATACTCAAGATTGGCGACCCGTCGCATAACAGTATTCAACGGAATGAGTATCTCATTGTCCTTATCAGTTCCGTGCGGATCCAGCCCGCGCGGTCCGATTGTTCCGATCACCTGAAACGGGACGTTGTCGATTTTAATCATCTGGCCGACGGGGTTTTCATTGCCGAACAATTTCTCCCGGACATGCGGTGTAATCACCGCTACACGTGCCAGGTTGCGGTTTTCTTTTTCGGAGTAAAATCTTCCTTCTGTAACCGCGAGATTAAACACACCTTCTGCCGCAGGCGTTTGGCCGGAAATATCGACAAGCGTATTGTTGCCGTTTGCCTGCGCTTCTTTCCCTGACAAATGCTGAACGGCGTCCCACATAAGAATATTTCCGATCTGTTCAGCGATTTCCTCAACGTCAGCAATTTTCAAATTGCCCGTAATAGCCACCGGGCGGTTTGGTGCCACTCTCCCTCCTCCAGAGACGACCATAATTGTATTGGAACTGAAAAATTTTTGGACCTGTGTCATAATCTTTTCTTCCGTCCCTTTGCCAAGCGAAATGACAACCGTCAGGGATGCAATGCCAATCATAATACTGAGCATCATAAAAATGGCGCGCACTTTATGCGTCCAAGCAGCTCTAAAACCACTTTTTAGTATTCGTGCTTTCAACATACTATCCTCCAGAATAATGTTGCATCGTTTGTGGGCCATGGCGGTAAAAAAACATGCCGGTATTCCAAATATATTCCTGCAAATCCATACTGCTGTTAGTGTTGTTCTTATTTATCGGTGATAATAGTCCCATCAACGATCTTAACTATTTTCTGTGCGCAGGAAGTATTTTTCGTATCATGCGTGATAAGAATGATTGTTTTTCCTTTGGAATGCAGCTGTTTGAAAATATTCATGATTTCCGAGCCCGATGCCGAATCCAGATTGCCGGTGGGTTCGTCGGCTAATATAATATCCGGATCGTTTACAAGTGCCCGCGCTATGGCCACACGCTGCTGCTGTCCGCCGGAGAGTTCCGCCGACGTATGATTGATTCTATCTCCCAAACCAACCTGAATTAACGCCTTTTCAGCGAGGCCGCTGATATCAATTTTGTTGGAATAGATCAACGGTAACTCTACATTATCCTTAGCGCTTATGTTTGGCAGAAGGTGAAATTGCTGGAACACAAATCCGATTTTCTTATTTCGAATATCAGCAAGCTCATCAATGTTCATGGTGGAAACTTCCTTCCCGTTAAACAGGTAACTCCCGGAATCCGGAACATCCAGCAAACCGAGAATGTTCATTAGACTCGATTTCCCGGAACCTGACGGTCCGACAATTGCCGCAAATACACCTTGTTCAATCTGCAGCGTAACATTGTTAACTGCATTAACTGGTGTTCCGTTTTCTTTCCTGTACGTTTTATATAACTTGGCAACGGATATCATGGAAACTCCTTTGTGTAAAAATTATTTTATGACGACATTTTCTTTTTCAGAAAGTCCTGACAGCACTTCATAATACTTTTTGTCGTTTATTCCTGTAGTGATATATCGCTTATCAACCCTCCCATTTGTCAAAACAGTGACGAACATTTTATCGCCTTCTATCTGGACAGAATTTTTCGGAACTACCAAAACATTCTCTTTCGCTTGTGTGAACGTTTGTACTGTCGCTGTCATCTCAGGGCGAAGCACCTTGTCTTTGGGAAGGACGATTTTCACGACAGTAACATAATTAACGACATTGTTCTGGATCTCAGCTTTGGGGTATATTGTTTCAACTGTCCCTTCAAACGTTTCAGCGGGATACGTGTCTATAGTGAATGAGACGTGCTGTCCTTTTTGTATTCTGCCGATATCAGTTTCATCTACATAAGCCCACAGTTCAAGCTGTTCCAGATCGATAATTGTCACGAATGTCGGAGAGAGAAAACCTGCGGCAACTGTTTCTCCTTCCTGTGTTGAAATGGAAGCTACAACACCGTTAATCGGGGAGTATATATTTGTGTAACCACGCTGCAGATCGGCATACGTATACTCGGCTTCAGTTTGTTTTAGTTTTGCCAACGAGAGCTCGAATATTTTCTCTGTTGCTTCAAATTGCCGGAGTGACAGAACATTTTGCTCATACAGAGTCTTATCTCTCCGTAATTCCCGTTCTGCATATGCATTTTCAGTTGCAGCTATCTCTCTCAGCGCAAACATTTTATCTTTTTGGGATTGATATGTCCTTGGATCAATGAGTGCGAGCGGGTCATTCTTCTTCACTGTTGAACCGGTTTTGACGAAAAGATTCACTACGACACCGGAAACCTGTGCACCGACTTTCACTTCGGCTCCCACTTTTGGTTTGATGATTCCTGTTGCTATTATCGATTGGCTAAGATCTCGCCGTTGAACCGAAACAGTGACAAATCGGGCAATATCTTCTTGTTCACTACTTCTTGAGGTAATGAAAAAATAGGCTGACGCAAAAAAAAGCAGTACGAGTATTATGGCAACGAAAGTTATTTTCATGCGTTGGTGTCCGTTATTATTGGGAAAGTATTCAACTAAAATCTTCACAATGATACGGCTTCATAAAACGAAAGTAGTCCCAAAGTATCTTTTAGGACAACAAGTTTTAAGAAATGTTGAAAGCGGTGAAATTAACGGAGTTTTCTTCGGTATTCTGTTGGGGTAAGACCGGTGTGTATTTTAAAAACTGACTGAAACGCAGATTTTGAAGAAAATCCCGCTTCATAAGCCAGGCTAAGCATCGTGAAATTCATATTACGAGGGTCAGCGATTAATCTCTTTACTTCTTCTACTCTGTACTTGTTTATAAATGTATAGAAGTTTTCTCCTGTTGCATTGTTGATCAACGATGAAAGCTGATTGCGAGTCATGCCGACCTGTCCGGCAAGATCTGTGAGCGTGAGCGCTTCATTCAGATATGGCTTTGATTTTTGGAGATAAACGATAACCTTTTGCAGTGTTTCAACGTTCCGTGCCACTGATTGGATATCGGTTTTATCCGGTCTGGACTGACGTGTTCTTTCGTCCTGGGCAGCGTTGATCGAAAGGACTTCTTCTTGAAACAATCCGTTATGGCCAAGCGCAAAAATTGTACATGAAAGTCCGAAACACACAATAGTGTCGATAATATTGTAGTGCTCGGTGTGGAATGCGATAATAACTGTCAGAACGAGGAGAAAAAGGAATAGACCAAACACATGAATAAAATCCTTCATCCACGAAAGTGTTTTTCCCTCAAGGTTTGAAAACTCAGATTCAACGGCGAGTCTATGTCTTTGCAAAACGGAAAGGATGCTCCACCAATAATAACCAAATTGAAAAACAATCAGTGCCCAGACAGCTTTGCTAATAATCAGTCCTTTTTCATGCAGGAAATTGGAATAGGAAGATGTGCTATGCGTCCATACGGGCATTAAAATAAATATCAGGAGTACGAAGGGGATAAAGTGGAGAACATCGGTCCAAGTAATCTTCCTGGTGCCGATGAGTTCAGAGATGTAAAAGGAAAGCAGTGGTCCTATAAGAAGAACGAACGGTTGCCGGATTTTATATGGACTGTCAAAAACCTCCGTTGCAAGCAGCGAGTGCAAGATGCTTACTGATAGTACGATCAGTAACGCTGCCAAAACCTTATTTGAAGTTCTTTTCTTATTCTTTTTTGTGGTGAGAAGCATGCCAAGGAAAAATCCCTGCGCAGCTCCGGCACTGATAATGATTTCGATTATTTTGGAGATCAAGAGGAGAACCATCACCAGAATCCTTTGTTCTTTGTTACTGTAATTTGTGAAATATATTTGTCGAATAAAAGAAATTATAGTTGCGCAGGGCGTTATTTCAGGAAGTACTGTATATAGCTTCAGGGAAAAGAATTTTACTAAAACAACAACACTGATGCCTGTAACGTCGGGACCTATTTGAATTCGCTGTTCAGTTTCCTACAGAGCAAAATACCCGAGGTACGTGCGTGTATTTTTGTTCTGATGCGGGGTGAATCCCGCCAGACCTTGGCGGGAGGTCGTAAAAAATACTCCGCTGGAACATCAATCTTCCAATGATGTCCAAAAAACATCTGTAAAAAATGTTGTCCTTTGCCGTTCTGAACATCAAATCGTATTCGTAAGTTAATGGTAACATTCCGAGTGATTGTTTTGCTTGGAGTATAGCGGGTACTTGCGATTTTATCCTGAGATATGTTCTTTTCAAAGAAATCACTATATTAAAACATGAAGATTGTGACTCTTATTGTTTTGGCTTGCGGCACATGCATAAAGTCGAGAGGTCAAAATAGCTCAGATATTTGTCCTATCTCAACAATGATGGATTGTTTGGAAATGGTGGAGTGGGCGGATAAAGTAATTACATTGTAGATAATGGAGTTTTATATTAAAAGAACACTCTCATCCACAATTCTACTTTTTGTTGAAATGCTTTGCTACCATACTCCGTTTCATTTCCTCCGGAAATGAGTGACGGCCAGAGAATAAACTCAATATTCGTCACCGGTTTGTAGTTCAACGTAACCGAAAGCAAAAAACTCTTATCAGCAAGATGAACAATGGAAAACACTGAAGGAGTGAAATACAACCATTCGAATGGTTCGGGATAAGTTAGTTTGATATATGCATAATCGTTGGATAGATTCGTGCCGTGGAAATACATTTGGTTAATCTTCGTCACCTGTTGTATCATGAGAGGATTTTTACTCTGTGTCGTCGTCGCGAGGAATCGCTGATACATTTCCAATTCCGCAGTGCTCATGCCAAAATCTGTGTGGTAATATTCCGCGATCAGCGTTATGTTCGATTCGTGTAAATACCGAAATCCTGCAAGTGTGCTGATACCATGGCTGTTGTTCGATGCGACAAGATTATTCACAATGGAAAAAGTCTCAACATTTCTGCTATATCCAAGCTCCCCATGAATTTCCAAATTATCCGTTATGTTACTCGAGAAATCCATACCGATTCGTTTTGGAGTCTGAATACTGTAGAATGCCAGTACATCAATATCGGTGTTCCATAAGAGCAGCGATGTTCTGAAGGAAAGATCAGTGTGTTTTAATTCCGTGAACCGATTTCCTGTACTGCCGGAAGCCGGAATGACAACGAATAGGAAGGATATATTTTGAAGCGGTCCGGTAGAAAAACTTTTGATATACTCAATATTAGCGGAAAGCAAACCCGATTGTGCAAGTTCTGGATTTTCCGGATCTTTGACAGGATTAACAAATCCAACCGGATTGAATGCATACCCTTTTCCCCAATTATACACCCGCTTTCCTGCTTGAAGGGTTGTATGAAAAGATAGGTTTGCCTCGCTGTACGCTTCAAGAATGTTCACTGAAGCATCGGAATCACCGAAGTACGTTGCGTGTGTTTTGAGAACAAACCCCAGATCACTCGTACTGTATTCAGCATTCAGGTACGGTTCAAGCCGGTATTGAGTGAGAAACGGTGATGACGGTTTATTGAAAGGAAAGAGTAAATAATACTGAGGTGCACTTTCGCGCATATGAAAGAATGTAAACTTTGCATCAAGATTTCCACTCCATTCCAGAGACTTCTTCTCTTCCATACCATCTTCAGCAGTTTCCTCTTCCTGTGCCATCACCACGACAGATGGTACAAACATCAGAATGAAAATACATTGCCGATATGATCGCATTATCGTAAATCTCCCAGTTTTCCCATAAAATTTTGTGTAAACACTTCATCGGGGAATTGCCGTTTTCTTATTGTCTGATAGATCATCAGTGATCGGTAGCCGCGATATAATGGACTATACGTTTCTATTACTGAGGGACGAAAAAGTCCCGCACCGAAATTCTTATCCTCCTTGAATTCCAGCGTTTTAATAAGCATTCCGCTGGCAGAGTACGCTTCCATCTTTCTGAGTATTTTTTTCTCTTTTGTTATCCACATCTTCAGTTTATCGTAAGCAACAGTTTTATTTTTTGCCTTCAGTTTTAGAAGATATTCCTCATGTGTTCCGTCACCGTACGTAGCGTCATACTCAACAGAATATTCCAACTGCATGATATCGGCATTGTTGAATACGCCTCCCACAACGGATTGCAGGCTTGTGATGCGTATCGGTTTGTTGGTGCTCGGAATATAGAGCCACATGTTGTCACCCAGACGAAGCGTTGCCCGTCCTTTTTCGCTTGCCGGCAACAAATACAATATGGCAATCTTATCATTTCCTTTTTTTACCGTATAAAAGGTGAACTCCTTTTTCGATCCGTCCGGTTCTTCATTAATCAGTTTTCGTTTCGCCTCGTATGATTCTGGCATTAAATTATCATCCACCATTTTCAGGAGTTCATTTGCGTCCTGGGAAAAGGCCATCAGGCTGCTTGCTATCGCAATAATCATTGCATTTATAATTTGCTTCATTGTAGTATCCCATCTATTTATCAATCTTCTTTTTTTCATGTGATATGATGTAGCACAGTGTAAGTTACACATGACCTAATGCATCCACCGGTTCCATTTTTGATGCTTTATACGACGGCTGGAATCCCGCAAACAAGGATACAAACATTACGGTCACTGCTACCCAGATGATCTCACTGACGGGAATACTCGGCGCAAGGGACACATCCATTGTGCCAAAAGTAAAATTGATCTTGGTCATATTCATAATCCATAGTGCGCCAAGGCCTATGACTATGCCGACGATTGTACTTAGTAACCCCATCGCAAATCCTTCTACGAGAAACAGGGTAAGAATTTTACGCGGCGGCGTTCCCATGGCTGCAATTGTGCCGATCTCGCTGATCCGTTCATACACCGACATGGTCATAATATTGAGGATGCTGACTAAAACGATGGTCATCAGGATGAATTTAACGACTATGATAAGAAGGTCAACAATACGTGTTATACTTGCAAACGGAGAGAGTTGTTCCCACGTGTGTACTTCGAATGGTGACTGATTTGAACCAAGCGTAGTTTTAAGAGAAGAGGAAACGGCGTTGAGGTTGTCGAACTGTTGTAGATGAATTGCAATTTCCACGACTTCCAGTTGATCCATTCGTAATAATGTGATGGCATCATCGATATGAATGCTTCCGTCCTTTCCAGATGGTCCAAAAATGGCTTCTGTCTCAGCTGCGATTCTGAGAGTAATAGCATTCACTGACCCTTCTTTATTAGTTGCCACCAGCACAATGTCGTCCCCCGCTTTAAGCGAGAGACCGTTCATCAAGTTTTCCGGGATTAATATTTCTCCTGGTTTCACAAACCTGTCCGGATCAGGAATATTTCCTTTGATCCTTTTCACAAATCCCGGAAGAGTACGATTCTCTTTCTCCGGATAAACTGCATTCAGTCGAATATTCGATGTCTGCGCATAGTTGCTGATCATTGCACCAAATTTTATGCGCGGGCTATACGATTCGATCTCTGGATTGTTGTTCAAGACCGTTTCAACAGATGCAAGTTCACTTCCGGTAAGGGTCAGATTCAACGGTAGATTATCGATCGATTCAACGTATCCTTTTTTATGGATCTGCAGATCGCCCATGGCGGTGTTTGTTAACACACCCACCATTTGTGATTTGAAGGAAATTGCCAACCCACCGAATACGACAACAAGGATTACACCGAACGAAATCAACGATGAGGTTAGCAGCGTTCGCCGTGTGTTGCGGAATAAGTTCCTCAGAGCAATAATAATGACATTGATCATCGATCATGCACCTTTCTAGTATCTGTTTTCACAATCGCTCCGTCTTCCAATGTGTGAATCACTTCTGCTTCACCGACAATTTTAGAATCGTGCGTTGAGAAGATAAACGTGGTTCCGATGTCGCTGGTCATTTCGTGCATGATGGTGATAATTTTGAATGCAGTTGCATGGTCAAGATTGGCGGTGGGTTCATCGGCAAGGACAATTTGTGGATTGGTGACTAACGCGCGGGCAACAGCGACACGTTGTTTTTGTCCGCCGGAAATCTGGTTGGGATATTTATCCCGCTGGTCTGTCATCCCCACTTTCTCCAGCAGTCGCAGAACACGTTTGCGGCGTTCGTTTGAATGAAGATGTTCCAGCATCAACAATGGATATTCGATATTTTCATACACCGTTAGTACGGGAATAAGGTTGAAGTTTTGGAATACAAATCCGATCGTCTTTCCGCGAAATCTTGCGGCAGCAGTTCTGTCCAGCGTGCGCACATCCGTGCCGTTTACTATCATCTTCCCATTCGTCGGTTTATCCAATATGCCAATCAAGTTCAGCAGTGTCGACTTTCCGCTACCCGAAGGACCGATGAATGACACAAAAGATTTCTTTTCAATTTTCAATGAAATACCCTTCAGTGCGTTTACGGATATTTCACCGGCATGGTATACCTTGGTAATATTCTCTAATTCAATTAGGCTCAATTGTTTCTCCTGGTCAATACTATATTTATAAGATGCTGCAGGAAATCAAAAGGTTCTACAATTTATGCTCCTTATTTGTTCCACAGAGAAATACTACATTAACAATATCAATGATCATAGCTGTCCAAAATAAAACCCTCATTGACAAAAATTTATCGAAACAAGTGGATGTACGGAAGCTATGTTATGTTGAGAAAAGTAAGCCCTCCCCTACATTTCTTACAGTGTTGGATGAGATGTGCGAGGGAGCGAAATTTAGGAGGATTGAGTGAGCTTTTTCTCCTCCTACCAGGGGGGAGATACAGAGGGGGGCCTGAAATCATGAAGGGACTTTTGATGGCCCTTTTTGCCATCTACGGGCAAGTGCGAACAGGATTCATCGCGTGCGTTACATTTCGCACGGGGTTCTTGTGCTTCTTTTCTTGTGCCGACCAAATCTTTATACCATGTCGGCATTCCTTTGGAACCCCGTCAAGAAAAGAAGGAATAAGTTTTTCTCTTGCATGATTTATTTTGGACAAGTATGATCAATGATATAAACGCTAAAATGATAGGTATAACTATCCTGTGCTAGTTTAACTGGTTAACGAAGACCGTGTGGAATATAGTTTTTATAGTCATTCCGAAGAGAGAATGGACGAAGTCTCAATTCCGGAAAAACAGGAATTGATCCGCCAGTGTGTTGACCGGATTTACGTGGATCATGATTGGAAGATCATCAGTTGTTATGTGCGGGAAATCCCTATTATTACCAGGGAAGTTTTAAACCTGTATACCGGAGGTTTAAAAAACAAACCGGCGACCTTACGGTCACCGGTTGTTACTGAGATTGTAGCGGGGGAGGGACTTGAACCCACGACCTACGGATTATGATTCCGACGCTCTAACCAGCTGAGCTACCCCGCCAACATATTTTTTTTTACGCCTAACACAAAAACGAAGTCCT
>JALNZH010000050.1 GCA_023229405.1 Bacteroidota bacterium | reverse complement strand
TGTTTCCGTCCCGCCGTGGATCTGACCATGGATCATCACTTCTGTCTGCACAGGTACCTCTGTTTCACCGGCAAGAGGTAGATAGAGGGTAAATGAGCTACCCCGTCCGACTTTGCTTTCGACATCGATATATCCCTTGTGAGATTCCATGACTCCGTAGACGACAGACAATCCCAATCCAGTTCCTTTCCCCAATTCTTTTGTGGTAAAAAACGGATCAAAAATACGCTGCATGGTATTTTCGTCAATTCCCATTCCTGTATCCGATACGGTAACCGCAACACCGCTGTGCGGAAATACCGCCAGCACTTTGTCGGATAAATCCTCTTTTTCGACCATTTTTACTTGAATGGTCAACGTTCCTCCGTTGACCATGGCGTCACGCGCGTTCACACACAGATTCATGAGCGCTTGGTGGATCTTCGTGCGATCGGCATGAATATACGGGACATTCGAATCGATACGCGTAACAATATCGATCGTTTTTGGAAATGTTTCGCTGAGCATGGAAACGATCTCATGGATTAACTCTTGTATATCCATTGGAGAAATGGTGGTTTCAGATTTCCGGGCAAATGTTAAAATCTGTTTAACAAGGTTCGCACCCCGTTCTACCGCTTTTTTTATAGATTTCAGGCTTTCCGAAGTTTTTTGGGAATCGGGTTGCGATCGTTCCAAAAATCCGGAGTAGGCAAGAATAATTCCGAGAACATTATTAAAATCGTGCGCGATACCCGACGCGAGCGTGCCAATGCTTTCAATTTTTTGCACCTGCTCGAATTGTTCTTTGAGTCTTCTCTTTTCCGTAATATCCTCTTTTATTCCGAGAAAGTGCGTGATGACTCCCTGATCATTTTTCACCGGTGATATAGAGGTGTTTTCCCAGTATTGCTTACCGCTCTTCTTTTTATTAAGGAATTCTCCCCACCATTCGCCTCCCGAAGTAATCGTTTTCCATAATCGCTCATATTCTTTGGGGGAAGTATGACCGGATTTCAAAATACTTGGTTTCTTCCCGATCACCTCTTCACGCGAATATTCGGTTAACTGCAAAAATTTCGGATTCACATATTCAATAACTCCGTCGGTATTTGTGATGACAATACTGACTGTACTTTGTTCGATGGCGCTTGAAAAAATATGCAACTGCTGTTCTGTTCGTTTGCGTTCGGTAATATCTCGCGCTGTTGCATAGGTAATCCCTTCGTGAAGATTATACGTTGCAATCCACGACAACCATATAAACGAACCGTCTTTGCACAAATAGCGATTTTCAAAGTTGAAAGAAAATCCCCGTTGCATTTGTCGCGCCATTTCATCGATGGTTTTTTTTCTGTCGTCAGGATGGATAAAGTCGATAAATGGTTTTTGGAGAAGTTCCGCCTCGGTATATCCGAGCAATATCGTGCAGGAAGGATTGACCTTCTTAAAGCAGCCTTGCGGATCCGCGATAACCATAATATCGGTTGAGGTTTGGAAGAATTTAAAATATTGTTCACGTTCCTGTTCCGCTTGTTTTTTATCGGTAATATCGCGGAAAATGGTGCACGTCCACTGGTTCCCGTCTTTTGTCGTAAATATAGAGGTAGAAACATCGCATGGAAATTTTTCACCGCTTTTTCGGATAAAATTTAATTCACCGGTAAATTCCCCTCTCAATGCGCGCTGTGTAACCACCTCGGCAAACCGTTCATCGGTTTCATCAAGAATTCCTCCCCGCCCTACGGTGATGATTTCTTGTTCTGTTCTATCCAACATTTTGCTTGCAGCAGGATTTGCACTGATGATCCTTCCGTCCGGCACGGTTAAGAGAACAGCATAGAGACTATTCTCATACAGGGAGCGAAATTTATCTTCACTTTCGCGCAACGATTCCTCCGCAGCCATTTTATTTCGATTTATTTCAAAGTGTTGAATTGCAAACGAAATATCGCCTGTTACTTCGGTCAACAACGCATTTTCTTCTTCTGTAAAATAGTTCGGCATTGAAGCATACATCACAAATGCGCCAATCACCTCACCCGACCGATGGATCGGGACGGCGATGGAGGAACGGTAATTTCGCTCCAGTGCGCGATCCCGCCACGGCTCCATCACCGGATCGTTGGCGATATCGTTGCAAATTACCAATCGATTTTCGCGAATACAGGTCCCTGTGGGGCCTCTTCCCCATACTTCATCAACTTTGGTTGAAAATTTTTCTGCAAAAGTAAGATATCCATCTTCGATGCCTGCCCAGTGTGTAGGCGTGACATTGCCGGTGTGTTGGTTCAGTACTCCGATCCATGCCATCCGGAAATTTCCATAGTGCACCACAATGGAGCATGCCTGTTGAAAGACTTCCTGTTCATCTTTTGCACGGATAATCATTTGATTAACCTGACTGATCACCGAATACAACCGGTTTAATATTTGCAGTTTCTCTTCGGCATGCTTGCGTTCGGTAATATCGCGGGCCACGGAAAGAAATGTTTCTATTTTTCCATCAACAATAATTGGACTCGTGCTGACTTCGATGGGAACGCAACGCCCTTGAACAGTTAATAATTCTATCTCAGTCAGCCGGTTTCCTTTAAATCCTTCCATGCGTTCTTTAATATTACTTTTAAGTCCGGCATGTTGCTGTTCGGGAATAAACTCGAATAGATTCCTCCCGTGATACGTCGTTGCCGTTAATCCGATGCTCGCTATTCCAACGGCATTCAGATAAGAAATTTCTCCTTTAAAATTGTAGACAACAATAATATCTTTAGCTGTTTCAGACAACAAGCGGTATTTTTCTTCGCTCTTACTGATGCGAGAACTTTGCTGATCCAATTCCCGCATTGCTTCATTAAACGATATACTCACTACTCCAATTTCATTGTCGGCAACAATCGGAATCGGTTCATTCAATTGATGTTTCCCTAAGCGTTCCGCACCTTTCAGCAACAACCGCAGTTGACGCAACGTCACATGTGAAAGCAGTAGTGCGAACAGCGTTCCGATCAGAATCGCCAGTATGGTGAAGAGAATTCCTTTTTGATTGACGTATTCAATGTGAACATGATTTGGCGTAAGGTCGTTGTCTATTCGAGCCCAGCCCAACAGGACATCGTTTTGCACAATAGGTGCAACAATTTCAATTTTTGTATCCGAGACATCAATCTTTGTGGTCGCCTGCGGTCCGTGTAAAAACTTCAGACTTGCGGAATCCTGCAGGTACAAACCTCTTTTGCCTTTCTCCGAATGACTCAATACGTGACCGTTCGGAGAAACAATCATCGCATAATGGATGGCGTGATTCTCCGCAAAAGTTTCCACTACTTCCTGCAGTCCGACAAGATCCTGCGTGCGCAAATATTCTTTACTGCTTGTCACTAGCAGTGTAATTTGAAACTGCGCCTCATTGTGCGCTTTTTCCAATAAAAAATCATCCTGTCGTTTGGTAAGATCAAAAACAAATATGGACATTAAGACTAAATGTACCATCGCAACGCCAAGCACCAACTGCCGGCGAATTGATTTTCCGATCAACCAACGATAGAATTTTTGCATTAATTTCTTCCTCCTATTCCGGGTAATGATCCGAACAGGGTTTCATATTTTCGTAAAAAAATATTTACTCGTGACACATACTCGCTCTGCGAAATACCAACAAATTGAGAAAGGTGAATGCGTTGAAGGATTTCTTTTCCCTCCGCGTGTGTATGCAAAGAAAACATAATTTGAGAAAAAATGTTTCTATGCTGTATCGGAACATCATCCCTCACGATTAAACCATTATTAATCAATGGATTCGTTTGCCATTGTATTCTCATCGCTTCTTTCACTTCCGGATGGTCATTGATAAACGATTCCCACGGCGGTGGCCAAGTGCACCCGGCAACGGTTTTGCCAAGAAACACATTCATTATTGACGACTCCTGAGAGCCCACATACCGGCACTCCGCTTCATTTTCTACATCCAGACCGTTCGATTTCAAAAAATATTTCGGCATCATGGCGGCGGCAAGTGCTGTTACCGACGGAAAACTGATCGCTTTACCCCGCAAATCCTCGATAGAGTGAATATGACTGTCGTTGCGCACGACAATAATTCCGCGAAACTGATCATCATCGCTCATTTTACCGAAGATTGTATAACCATACCGCGTTGCTTGTACAGTCTGATAAGGATTTGGCAAAGCAAAGTGAAATTTTCGGGCAATCAACTTTTCTTCGAAGTGGGAGTAATCTTTCGAAGATTCGAGCCGAATGGTAAACTCTTTTGCATAACGATTTATATAGGCAACCAGCGGTTGATACACTTCAAAGTACCGGCGGGAATTAAGCAGAGGATGAATGGCAAAAACATACTCTGTCTGTATGGCGTGTATTGCCGGTGTTTTTCCGTACTGCGGCTGTGTTTCCTTTTCTTCAGTCGTAGTACACCCGGCAATTGCTATGGCGACACACACTACGATTCCGCGAAAAAGAAGAACGGGAGAATAGTTCATCATAAATTCCAGCGCAACGCAATATGGCGTTATCGACGATTGTAATTGATGATTCATTCACTACAATTGCGGCAATACCTCACCGTTCATACAACAACTATACCGCATTTTTATTAAGGTAACTGATGTTACGCAAAAAGGTAAAAATGGTTCGACGCGGCGCAGAAACAGCGGCCATCCTGAGCAAATCCTTTGCTGTTTGTTCCGAAGGAATCCCTGCGGGAAAGGATGCGTCTCCCGATAGGGATGCCTTCGGCAGAAGGATGACTTAACTATCTTAGCCTGTGCCTTGCTCACCATGACCGTTTTTCTTGTTTTGCGTAATGTGAGTAAGGTAATTAAAATGTAACGACAATTCCAACTATGAGTTGGTAACGTGTTTGAATAGAGATGTTTCCTATTCCTCTGGCTCTTACACAGTAAAACATACAAGAGCAAATTATCCTAATTTGTTTCTGTGATATATTTTATTGTCATTTCAAAAACGACTGCGCGTTATACTGATTGGAATTCTCTATTTTGAAGAGACGGATAAAGTATAGTGTCTGGCTTAAATGGCTTAATTCAAGAACACATTAATACTGTAGTGCGTACGCCAGATATCGAGGAGGAATGAAATCTTTTGCGGTCTTATTTTTTTAAAACTATCGAATTGTTCGATTTTTATCAATCCACCATCCCCAGAGAACAAATAGCCACATCGCATTGCCGGCAACCGCTATCATCTCTACATTCGGTGGCGGAGGCCCAAACAGGTTTCCTAGATGCATTACCAGCAGAAACACCAGTAATGAGGCAAGAGCATAGGTGCCTTTTTTATTTTTTGCTGAAGTGAATCTGTAATAGAGATACGCACCGGCGACAAATATTCCGACCTCAGTAAATATCGTTCCCCCCATACTGTTCCACAATCCTAGTCCAAATTTCATCGAAGTATTGTCCAGCAGCGGCAGATCGGGCCGATGTGTCAGCAGATCGAGCACCCAATGACTGAAAACAACGAGCGCAACGACCGCCGATTCGCGCGATAATCGTTTACGGGAATAATAGAGTCCGCCGAACAGCACGGACCATCCAATAACGCCAACAAGACTGTGGGTGATGGGATAGTCATAAAAATCGAATGGTGTAACAGCAGTATTACCGATGTCGATACGCACATGTTCCCATCCCAGCAGCAGGAACACGGGCCAGAGCAGATCCACCAGCTGCGCAGCAACAAAAAGCGTTGCTAACGAAATTTTCGGCGCCGCTTTTTTTACAGCCAACGCTACGGCAAAATGTCCGAGGAACATAATTTCTCCGCAATATGCAGTACGGTATAATAAAAAATCCCCAAGCAAACTTCTTGGGGATTGAAACAACAATTTCTGACAATGGAATTTTATTTTTCGTGTTCGTTGTCGTTTTCCATGAATGACTGAAGTTTTTCACCCAACCATCCGCCTACGAGCGAAAGAACGAAACCAACGGCAAGTCCTTCCAGCACATACACTGATTCTTCCGCCATCAACAGTGAGAATGAATACAGGAAGACAGCGTTTAAAATAACACTCAATCCACCGGCAATGCCCGCTTCCATAATCGTAACGCCGGGAGAAAAATATCCAACGAGCAATCCGGCAAAGAGGAAACTTGCACCCAACGCCAAGATAATGCCTCCGACACCGAATTTTAATAACGCAAATCCGCCAATCACGAAAAATGCATTAAAGATAAATGCGATCACGGTACCCGCAATAATCCATCCCCACTGTAATCCCCCTTTTTTATCATCTTCCAGTTCCTTCACCAATTCTTCGGGAGTGATTTGAATTTGTTCTCCCACCCATCCGCCAACCAATCCAAGAATCAGTCCAATAATCGGAGCACCAATCATTTCCATAGTGGTAAATGTAAATCCGAATGTGTTCGACAGAACAATTCCGGTCAATGCAAGAGTAAAAATTCCACCGATTGCCGGTTCTTTAACTGTATAGCCGTCGGATTTATATCCGATGATAATACCCATCACAACCAATCCCAATAACGACATATATGTGGGAATCAGCGGGATATGAAAGGTTTTTGCGATCATGAGGTATAATGATAGGCAGAGCGCAGTGCCGGCAATAATTCCGGTAATGATCCACTTCCATTCCAATCCTCCTTTGGATGCGGTGGCTTCTGTCGTCATGAAAAACTCCTATTAATTGTTATAAATGGTGGGAAATAAACTGCGGGAATTTCCGCAATTCCTCTTACAAAGTCAAGGAATGATACTGTTCCGGATGTTTTTACATGTCGGCAGAATCGACAAGGTGCATCAGATCTTCGATCTCTCCAAAACTCCAATTCACTTTGTTGCACAAAATAATAATGGTTGTGTGGTCGTCCAGCCTGCGTACAAATAACGAATTATATCCTCTCCACCATCCGCCATGATAGACGATCCTGCTGCCGTCGGACAGTGTGTCCAGACGGAATCCATATCCATAATTGTTGTCCCGTTTGTAATCGTAGCTTGCCGGAGTAAACGCTTCCTCTAATGTGGATTGTTTCACCAATTTTTCGGTATACAGCGCCTGATCCCACAAAAACATATCTTCCACGGTAGAATAAATACCTTTATCACCGGTCACACCATCCAGAAAATCGACGTATGCTTTTCGACGGTTCTTATTGTAACCTTTAGTTTCATACTCCAGTGTTTTACTGTTGCGGGGATTATAAACAAATGTACTCTGCATCCCCAACGGTTGGAAAATATTCTGCTCCATAAATTCGTCGAACGGCATATAGGAAATGCGTTCCACAATCAATGCCAACATAGCAAATCCGGTATTGCTGTACTTATACCTTCGGTCCGGAAGAAATTCAGGCCGTGGTTTATGTTTAATCATCAGATCCAACACTTGCTCATTTGTTAAATATTTTCCACTTTTTTTCCAATATTTGCCAGAAAAATACATATAATTCGGCAGTCCGGACCGGTGGGAAAGAAGTTGTTTAATCGTAATATTTTTATAAGGAAAATCTGGGATAAACTTTTGAACAGTGTCGTTATAGTCCAGTTTCCCTTGCTCGTGCATCATCATGATGGCGATTGCAGTGAATTGCTTCGATACAGAGGCAATTTGGAAGACCGATTTAATATTCAGCGGTTCACGAGTCTTGAGATCTGAGTAACCAAAAGCATTTTTATAAATGGCCGTACCGTGAATACCTACCAAAACGTTGCCGTTAAATCCTTTTCGTTCTGCAACGGAGGTAAACAACGAATCAAATTTAGTGGCGATTAATACAGAACGGGGTTCCAAACTGCGGGAATATTCAAGCGGAGCAGGCGTTTCCGTCTTATCGGAAAAGAACGGAAATGCAGAAAGCTGCAATAACGCAAGCAGTAATAACTGTGCCATCGACCTCTATTCACCTATTGTGATAAATGACATCCAGAGAACGGATGTATTTTTCAAAGTACGCATCCTAACTCTAGAAAACAACCGTAGGGCACCTTGTTATTGAATCCTATGGGGTTTGAGACACAAATTAAGATGTAGAACACCTGAAAGGTGTCCTACATCGAAGCATACCTAATCGGTAACGGCACCGAGAGAACTGGTAGAAACAAGCTTTGCATATTTTGCCATCACACCGCGGGGATAGCGGGGGGGACGGGGTTTCCAGATCGTTTTTCGTTTTGCTATTTCTTCATCATCAACATTCAACTGCAGAAGATTTTTGGAAGCATCAATCGTAATAGAATCTCCCTCGTCGATCAACGCGATGGTTCCGCCGACTGCCGCTTCGGGAGCAACGTGTCCCACAACTAATCCATATGTACCGCCGGAGAAACGGCCGTCCGTAATAAGCCCAACTTTATCGCCGAGTCCCGCACCGATAATCGCCGAAGTCGGAGCAAGCATTTCGCGCATGCCCGGTCCTCCTTTGGGTCCTTCGTAACGGATTACGAGAATATCACCCGCGTTAATTTTATTTCCGGTAATTGATTCCATTGCCAGTTCTTCGGAATCGAACACACGGGCCGGACCGGTGATGACCGGATTCTTCACCCCGGTTACTTTCGCCACAGCACCTTCTGTTGCAAGATTTCCTTTTAAAATGACCAGATGTCCTTCTTTATAGAGCGGTGTGTTGAAAGGATGAATCACTTGTTGATCTGTGTGCGGTTCTGTAGAAACATTTTTGAGAACTTCGGCGATCGTCTCTCCGGTCACTGTTATGCAATCACCATGGAGAAGTCCATTTACAAGAAGCATCTTCATCACTTGCGGAACACCACCGGCTTTATGGAAATCGACGACAAGAAATTTTCCGCTCGGTTTCAGATCGCACAGCACTGGTACTTTCTTCCGGAGTGTTTCAAAATCATCGATGGTGAGTGGGATGTTAGCCGAATGAGCGATCGCCAAAAAATGAAGTACGGCATTCGTCGATCCGCCGATAGCGTTGATAACGGTGATAGCGTTTTCGATCGACTTCCGGGTGATAATATCGAGAGGGCGAATATTATTTTTTACTGCGTTCATCAGTACTGTTCCGGACTCACGTGCACTTTCCGACTTTTCTTTATCTTCCGCCGCCATCGTTGAAGAGTACATCAGACTCATACCCATTGCTTCGAATGCGGAAGACATTGTGTTCGCCGTGTACATTCCGCCGCACGATCCCGCGCCGGGACACGAAAAGCATTCCACTTCTTTCAATTCCGCGGCTGAAATTTTTCCTGCACTGAATTGTCCCACCGCTTCAAACGCACTGACGATATTCAAATCCCTTCCGTCTTTCGGGTGATGTCCTGGTTTAATCGTGCCGCCGTATACATACACTGCGGGAATGTTCATCCGCGCCATGGCGATCATGCCGCCCGGCATATTTTTGTCGCATCCACCCACGGCGATCACACCGTCCATGCATTGCCCATTACAAGCAGTTTCGATGGAGTCCGCAATCACTTCGCGAGAGACGAGCGAGAACTTCATTCCTTCCGTTCCCATGGCAATACCATCGCTGGCAGTAATCGTTCCGAAGGTCTGCGGCATTCCTCCTGCTTCTTTAATCCCTCGTTCGGCTTCCACTGTCAATTCGTTCAATCCCATATTGCACGGGGTAATGGTGGAATATCCGTTCGCTACGCCGATAATCGGTTTTGAAAAATCATTATCGCCAAATCCGACGGCACGCAGCATTGCGCGGTTCGGTGTTCTATTTGGTCCCTGGGTGATGATTTTGCTTCGTTCATTTGTCATAGTCGTTGGCCAATAATGATCGGTTGAAGAGATGATTTTCTTATAGAATGTATCGTTTTTTGAAGGAAATTCAAATATTTCCGGGCTGAAAAAAATTAAATGAAAATAAGTATAGGAAAAGTAAAAGGGTTGGTGTATCTTACTAACGTCAATTAACAGTACACCGTAATAGCTCCTTTGGGAGTCTTCTGCTCAGTAGCGTTGTAAGAGCCGCTTGTTTTACAGTTTGATGGATCGTTATTCTTCTTTCTCCAGAACACACCATCATCGAGAAGCCGCTTTTGATATTTAAAGCGAACACGTAAGTAAGTCGGTATTCTCGGGGTACACCAGTCCGGAGGTCTTGCCGGACAACATAAATGAAAGGATGTGTTCCATGGAAAAAGGAACAGTCAAATGGTTCAACGGAACAAAAGGATTTGGTTTCATTTCACGGCCGAACGGCGAAGATGTATTCGTACACTTCAAAGCAATCGTTGGTGAAGGTTACAAAAATCTGAACGAAGGCGACAAAGTCGAATTCGATGTTGAACAAGGTCCGAAAGGACTGCAGGCTGCAAACGTTCGTACGATCTAATCTTACGAAGCTGTTGCTTGAACAGTGCACCCCGCCTCGCGCGGGGTGTGTTGTTTTAAAAAACGAAAGAACGGTTGATATGCATTGTATGTATGCTCTTTGGAAGAATGTGAGAGAATCCTCATCGACTCAACGTTGACTTTGTAGTCCAATTTTGGTAACCTGTGCGGGGGAAGTTTCACAATCACACCGCAATTCCATGGGATCAACGGAACAACACATACTGGGGATCCGTCATGCGCTGACGGAAGAGATCGCTGCGCTGTCGCAAATGCCGCGTACGACTATATTAAGCAATGGCCATCGTGTTGCCCTTCACGGCGATATTGCAATCTATCGATTCGAAATTCCTGAAAATTATTCCTTCACACCTTCCTGCTCTGTCCGTTGCACTGTCGGCACTACTGTCCGGTTCTCATTCACGGCAACTGTAGCCGATGTGCAGAGTCAATTTCTCTATCTTCTTTTCCCGTGTAATGCCGGCGAGACAGTACCGGAACTGGATTGCAAATGGAATCCTTCCGAACGTATTGATCAACTGAACTCGTTCTGGACATCCTTTACGCCGAATGCTGTGGTGAATTCTTTGTTGGAACGGAAATTTTCGGAGAACGCGCTGCCAGCAGAAAAAGAACCGATCTTCCCATCAACGTTCACACCGTCGCAGCAACAGGCGATCAAACAATCGATGAACCGAAAAATTTCTTTCGTCATCGGCGAACGAAAACGTGGCAAAACCGGCGTGGCAGCGTCGCTTGTACTGAATAGCCTGCGCGAAGGAAAACGTGTTCTATATCTCAGCGGTTCATCTGGAAGCTTGCATGGATTATTAAAAGAGATTGCGGAAGTAAATCCAACAGCAGCTGAAGAATCGATGACCGTACTGAACGAAGGATTGACGCTCCGCTCGGACCATTCGCTGGAATTTTATCCCGCGTTGCATGCACTGGATGACGAAACTCGAAATGGCCTAACAAAATTATTTTCCATCATCAATGCCGAATACGAATACAACCGTATCCAGCATCTGCAGGAAAAGATGAGCGAGAAACAACAACAGATCAATGAGGCAACCGAGGAATGGCAGTCGATAAAAGAAGAATTGAACCGTGTGCATAATGCTTCCATGATCGAACGGATGCGCATCGGAAAAAAAACGGTGGAAGAACTGCAGAATTCGCTCCGCGAGAAGAATGCGCTGATGGAACGATTGAAACAACATCTGACCGTGATTACAAAAGAATTGTTTAAAAAAGAAACAGCTATTCCGGTCTCTCTCCGCGAAAAAAAAATGTTCGAACGGTTTACCTCCACCGTATTTCCCCCGGCCAATACTGCGTCTATGTATACTCAGATTCTGACGCGTCCGTGCCTTGCAACCACCGTCTATAACGCCGTTGCTTTGCCGGCAAACGTGCTTTCATCGTTTGACATTGTCTGCATCGACGATGCCCATTCGTTGAGCCTTGCGCAATTTTTCTTATTTGCCTCGTTCGCAAAAGTACGGTGTTTTATTCTTGCGGACGTTACGGAGCAGCCGCCACAATCCACCAGTCAATTTGACGCAGCGCGCACGTGGCTGCAGAAAAATTATTTCGCTTACTATCAAAATGAAGATAGCGAGTATTACCGGTTTATGATTAATCTGTTGCCGTACGATGTGGTGAGTGAATTGGTGCTGCCGGAAGTCGTTACGAATATTTTTGAAGCATGCCTCCTCGCCGCATTGGAAGATTCACCCATCCCGCCGGGATCGAAGGGACGCATTTTTTTCCTGAACACGGAAGATCAGCACGCCACTTCGCCACAGTATATCGGCAAAAAGAAAATTCTACCATTTAATGAAGCGAATGCAAAACGGGTAGCGGATTGTGTAAAACATGCGCTGTTAAACGGCACGACAACCGTTTCGGATATTTTAATTGTGGCGCCTCCGAGCGGACAGACGATGTATCTGCGAGAATATTTACGGGCACACCAACTATGTGATGTGGAGATAGCGCCGCTCGGTTCCATTCGCCTGTGTTCCAAGCGTGCGGTAGTGTTCGATCTAACCGTTGCTGGAATCGACTTTACATTACGGACATTAGATGACCGGAAGACCGGACTCGTTCACGTTGCCGATACGTTTAATACGCTCTTTTCCACAGTAACGGATGATCTCTACATTGTTGGAGACCTAATCCATTTCCGCACGAAGTATAAGGGACGTTTTATTACAACGCTGCTGGAAAAGATTATTACTATAAAAGAAAATGAAGCAGCGATTCTCAGCGCGGCGCGGCGGTTTGACGATCTTGCAACGGAGATCCGCAATCGGGTGATCGCTTCCGCCAAAGAGGAAAAATCCCTTCCAGAATATAAATCTAAACTGGACCAGTCCAGACCATCCTCGCTTGATACATCTAAATCCGGACCGACGAACACGGTAGCAGCGGCAGATAAAAAATTAAAGTCGGATGTGCGACTTGCCTGTTTGCGGGTGCTGGCACGCCGAGAGATGATCAATCTGATCGCGCAGTATTTGGGAGCGTTTCCTCTCTATAAAACAACGGTGGAGACGCAAAAATTTTCCAAAGTGCTTCCGGAGTATGACTGTGAGAACGAAAACGACTTCAAACTGGTGATGGATATGTGGAACCTGCTCATTTATGAAACGAGCGACGCTCAGAAAGTAGAACATCCTCTCTTTTTGAAAGCGAAGGTTGATTCAAAAGTGCCGATCGATTTGCAACAGATCTATTCATTCTATCATTCCGATCTGGAGATGGTGGTGGAAGAAGGAAAACATCGTCTGGCGCAGAGCATACAAAGAATCTTCAACGACTGCATCGGAAAGAAACCGGTCACACCGGTGGACTGGATGAACGCATACATTGTCTTCCTGAACCGCATGTCAAAATACCTTGATACGATCATTAATCAAATCCGCGCGTAAGACGGGAAGTCACCCCGTTCTAACTTATAGAGTGAATATTTTTTTTAGCTCTTTCGAACACAACGAACAATGAAGTCATGGATCATTTTCAAGAATGCTTCATTCCTAACTCCTGCCTGCCAACATACATTTTCACCTGTGGAGAGGTGTTTCGGCATCTTCTCCCGAAAAAGATGATCACCTTCTTCCGCGGCGCCACGATCTGATCACTTCGTGAAAACCATCCCTTCGGGACATAACGATGATTTTTATTGTCGGACAGACCCACTACCAACAATGGTGTTGCGTTGCATTTCACAATGATTTATGCTACTTTGAAGCGACATTTTTTTCACCTATTGTCGTTTTCCCGGGTTTTTGCGGTTGGATTGCAGCAGGGTGCCGCCACACACCGATAAATTACGTGGTTGATAACCCCGGAATATGACCCAATTGCATACGTGCCATGGCAGAAGAGACCCCGGAGCAGACTCCGGACCAACAGCCGGAACAGCGGCAAAACGCCCAAAAACGTGAGAATCCGTTCCGCAGAAAGAATTTTCGGGGAAAATATCCCCGTCCCGAACGAAAACCGGAAACCGAATTCGCTTCACTAGAAAAAGTGGATGAACTCCCCGTTTCCATCTTTGGAGAAGAAGCCGTTGTTGAGAAAAAGGAAACACAAAAACAACCTGCTCAACCGCAACAGCGACAGCCGCGTCAACCTCATCAACCTCGACTGCAGCAGCAACCCAGGCAACCGCATGAACAGAAACAGTCCGGCAACCGCCTAACCGTTTCCGTGGTGATCCCGTTGTTGAATGAAGAAGAATCGCTGCGTGACCTGCATGATCAGTTGAAGAACGCTCTCGCACGTGTCGGTGGAAATTATGAACTGATTTTTGTGGACGATGGTTCTACCGATAACTCCTTCAAAGTACTTCGCGAATTAAAATCTCGGAATCCCCGTGTCAAAGCGATTCGCTTCCGCCGCAACTACGGCAAGAGTGCTGCTCTCCAGGTCGGATTTCAAAAAGCGCAAGGGGAATTTGTTATCACGATGGATGCGGACCTGCAGGATGATCCTGCAGAAATTTCAAATCTGATAAAAGAACTCCGTTCCGGATACGATGTTGTTTCCGGATGGAAGAAAAAACGGAAAGATCCGCTCGGCAAAACCATTCCGTCAAAATTTTTCAACTTCGTCACCGCAAAGGTCACAGGAATTAAAATTCATGACTTTAACTGCGGATTGAAAGGATACAAACTGGATGTAGTGAAGAGCGTGAATGTGTACGGCGAACTACACCGGTACATTCCCGCGTTAGCGCATTGGGCAGGATTCCGCGTCGGTGAAACAGTTGTGAACCACCGTCCGCGCCGGTACGGTAGAACAAAATTTGGCATGGCGCGCTATTCGCGCGGATTTTTGGATCTGTTGACGGTTGTGTTCACTACGCGATACTTTTCGCGACCGCTGCACCTGTTCGGCGGATGGGGAATTTTCTCTACACTGGCGGGATTGATTACCAGCGGATGGCTGATATATGAAAAATATATGAACGATCAGCCTCTCAGCAATCGTCCGCTCTTTATCGTGGCACTGATTATGGTGATTGTCGGTGTGCAGTTTGTGTCGATGGGACTGCTCGGCGAACTGATTACAAAGAATCAACATCTGGAAAAAGAATATTCAGTTCGCGAAGAAATAAATTAATTCTATGTTAGCAATATCATTTTTTCATCATGCCGAACTTGGTTCGGCATCTTTATTTCAGACCACGAAACGAGTCTGTCCCGAAATATTTCTGTCCGGGATTCGAGGTGATGTTAATAATTTTATCGGAATCTGCCGATGAAAATCCTCCTGTTTGGTCCTGCATTTCCTCTCCGCGGCGGCATGGCGCACTTTATCGCTTTGCTGTATACTGAATTGACGAAACGTGGGCACGACGTAGAGATCATCAACTTCAAGCGGCAATATCCCAAAATCCTCTTCCCCGGCAAGACACAGGAAGAGAGCGGCGAAGCGGGAGTTCCGGTCCCAAGCACTGTGCTGATTGACTCGGTCAATCCCTTCAATTGGATTTATTACGGACTGAAACTGCGGAACCGTAACGCCGATCTCGTCATTTCCACTTTCTGGCTGCCATTGCTGGCGCCGAGTACCGGCATGCTGCATATGCTCTTGCGCAGCAAAAAGACCAAGGCCTTAACAATTCTGCACAATCTCATACCGCATGAAAAACGTCCGGGAGACATCCTTTTTAGCCGCTGGCTGACACTGTTCACCGACTATTACATTGTTCAATCGACATCAGTGGAAAAAGACCTGCAGGAATTTGTTCCGGGGGCAAAATACCGGAGGGTGGCGCTTCCGATGTTCTCGTTGTTTAAAGACCGAATACCGAAAGCTGAAGCACGCAAAAAATTAAATATCACCGATGAAAATGTAATCCTCTTTTTCGGTTATATCCGTCCATACAAAGGACTGCATGTGCTGATCGATGCGATGAAGATTTTGAAACAGGAAATGAAATTGCGGCTGCTTGTGTGCGGCGAATATTATGGTGACGAGGAGAAGTACCGCACGCACATGAAGGAGGCGGGAATCGATGATTGTACTACGGTTATTTCTGATTATATTCCAAACGAGAATGTTCATTGGTATTTTTCTGCAGCAGATGTTGTCGTGCAGCCGTATATTACGGCAACCCAAAGCGCCATCGCGCAGATTGCGTATTTCTTCTCGTCACCGATTATTGCCACGAATGTCGGCGCATTACCGGAAGTGATCATTAACGAACGAACCGGGTTGATCGTACCACCAAACGATCCTGAAGCGCTGGCAAAAGCGATTAAACGCTTTTATGATGAAAAAATGGAACAGCGTTTGATGGCGGGTGCGGACGAAGAGCGGAAGAAGTATTCATGGGAAGCAATGGCGGAAGCGATAGAATTACTAACGGCAAATATGTAACGAGTCATCCTAAGCAAACCTTTGATATCTTGATTGGTGAGTGAAAGGATGATTTCAAGCAGACCCTTCGACTCACGCCAAAGAACGGCGTTCACTCAAGGTGACTACTATCTTAAATTATCAATTGAGTTTCTATGCAATACGATCCCATTAAAAACGTTATCGGCGATGTCGCAAAAAAGGCGACCGTCCTACGAAAATTTTTCTACTGGCTGCTGGGAGTAATGTTTCTGCGAACATGGTACGTAAAACGGGCTTTGAAAGAACTGCTGGCAAATAAAAATGGGGCGTTCGATCTGTTCGATGCAGGAAGT